>NZ_JBFUFU010000006.1:0-269661 GCF_056403275.1 Mycobacterium sp. P2_H7
AGCATTCTGCACAGACACAACAACACCTCCGGGGTGTGTCAGGCGAACCTGAGCGCGCCAACGCTCAGGTCCTCGAAAGGAATCTTTGACAATCCCTTCCTGACACCCCCGGAGGCGTTTGTGAAGGACTAACTCAAGTCATATCAACGCGGTAGGCCCAGTAGTCGCTCCCCCGCCAGCGTGAGCAGGATCTGCTCGGTGCCACCGGCGATGGACAGGCAGCGGGTGTTCAGGAAGTACTTCACGTCCGCCGAATCGACGATGCCCGCACCGTCCAGGGAATCCATCACCGTCTCCGAAAGGCCTTGGCGGTAGCGGACACCGATGAGTTTGCGCACGCTGGACGGCGCACCCGGATCGTGGCCGCCGACGGCCAGCCGAGCGATCAACTGGTCCAGCAGCGAACCCACCTGCGCGGCGACGATCAGCGTGCCGAGCCGGTCCGCCTCGGCGCCGTCGAGGTCGCGACCGTCGAGCACCTCCAGCAGGTGTTCCATGCCCTTGTCCAGGGCGCCGCCGGTCGCGATGGCGACCCGCTCGTTGGCCAGCGTGGTGCGAGCCAGCGGCCAGCCGCCGTCGACCGCGCCGATCACCTGATCATCGGGGACGAACAGATCGTCGAAGAACACCTCGTTGAACAAGGCATCGCCGGTGATCTCGCGCAGCGGACGGATGTCGATGCCGGGGGCACTCATCTCGACCAGGAAATAGGTGATGCCCTTGTGCTTCGGCACATCCGGGTTGGTCCGCGCCAGGCAGATACCCCAGTTGGAGCGGTGCGCGTTGGACGTCCACACCTTCTGCCCGGTGAGCTTCCAACCACCTTCGACGCGAACGGCTTTGGTGCGCAGCGCGGCAAGGTCGGAGCCGGCGCCGGGCTCGGAGAACAGCTGGCACCAGTAGATGTCACCGGTGAGCGTGCCGGGGATGAACTTCTCGATCTGCTCGGGTGTGCCCGCCGACAGGATGGTCGGCGCCGCCCACCAGCCGATCGAGATGTCAGGGCGCGCCACATGGGCCGCGGCGAGTTCCTGGTCGATGACCAATTGTTCTGCGGGCGTGGCATTTCTGCCGTAGGGCTTGGGCCAGTGCGGGGCGAGCAGGCCCGACTCGGCCAGCGCACGCTGCCGTTCTTCCTCCGACAGGGCAGCGATATCGGCTGCCGCAGTGCTGATCTCGGCCCGGAAAGACCGAGCCTCTGCTGAATCTTCCTCGATATCGACGTGCAGTTGGCGCCGCACACCTGCCCGGGTCAGCTCTGCGATGCGCCGCAACCAGCGCGACCGGCCGCCGAGGAACTGGGACAGCGCGTAGGCGCGACGCAGATACAGGTGCGCGTCGTGTTCCCAGGTGATCCCGATACCGCCGAGCACCTGGATGCAGTCGCGGGCGTTCTCCTTGGCCGCGTCGATCCCCACCGCGGCGGCCACCGCGGCAGCGATGGACAACTGGTCCCCGTCGGGATCCTCGGCGGCCGACGCGGCGTCGTCCGCGGCCACCGCGGCCTGCTGACTGCGCAGCAGCATCTCGGCGCACATGTGCTTGACGGCCTGGAAGCTGCCGATCGGCTTGCCGAACTGTTCGCGCACCTTGGCGTACTCGGTGGCGGTGTTCAGCAGCCAGCGGGCCAGTCCGGCGGCCTCGGCGGCCAGCACCGTGGCCACCAGATCCTCGACGCGCTGGGCGGGGGCGGACAGCACTTGGGCGGGGGCCGATGTCAGCGTGACGCGGGCCAGGGGCCGGGAGAAGTCGGTGGCCGCGAGAGGCTCGACGTGTACCCCGTCGGCGGCGGCGTCGACCAGGATCCATTGCCCCCTGGCGGGGAGGACGAGAACGCCCGCCGGGTCGGCGCCCAGCACCCACTTCGCCGAGCCCGAGGCGGTGCCGTCGCCGAACGTGATGCCGGATTCCAACGCCAGGCCCGCGCTGCGTTCACCCGCGGCCAGCGCCTCCAACACGGCCGGGTCATCGATGACCAAGGTGGCCAACGCTGTGGTGGCGACCGGTCCGGGGACCAGGGCGGCGGCCGCCTCATCGATCATGCCGAGCAGATCTTCGACGGTGCTGCCCGCGCCCCCATGCTCCTCGGCGACCGCGACACCGAATGCCCCTAGTTGCGCAAAAGCGTCGTACGGAGCCTTCCAGGCGTCCGGGTCTCCGAGCTCCACATCGCGCACCGCGGTGATCGAATTCGAGCCGGCGGCCCAGCTCCGGACCAGTTCCCGGGCGGCAAACTGTTCGGACGTGTCGGTCCTCGACGACATCACGGACACGGGCAACTCCTCGCCATTGGGTGAGAAGGCCACGCTTCCCACTAGAACGTGTTCTAATAGTGCCAGCGTTCGAACGTCAAGTCGACCGCCATCACGGCAGGACACGCCGCTTGGCTCAGGCTTGTTCAAGGTGCTCGGAGGTGGGAAATTAGCTGTCGACATGCGTATCTTTTTTGTCAAGAACGCACTACGAAGGAGCAGTCCACCCAATGTCGTCACCAGCACAGCCCGGATCGGGTTCTGACTCACCCCGTCAGGTGACGACGGTGGCCGTCCTCGCCGAGTCCGAACTGGGGTCAGAAGCCCAGCGTGAGCGCCGCAAGCGCATCCTGGACGCCACCCTGGCGATCGCCTCCAAGGGCGGCTACGAGGCAGTGCAGATGCGGGCGGTCGCCGAGCGTGCCGACGTCGCGGTCGGCACCCTGTACCGCTACTTCCCGTCCAAGGTGCACCTGCTGGTGTCCGCGCTGGGCCGCGAGTTCGAACGCATCGACGCCAAGACCGACCGGGCGTCACTCACCGGCGGCACCCCGTACCAGCGGCTGAACATGATGGTCGGCCGGCTCAACCGGTCGATGCAGCGCAACCCGTTGCTCACCGAGGCCATGACCCGGGCCTTCGTCTTCGCGGATGCCTCCGCCGCAGGTGAGGTCGATCACGTCGGCAAGCTGATGGACTCGATGTTCGCCCGCGCGATGAGCGACGGCGAGCCGACCGAAGACCAGTACCACATCGCCCGCGTCATCTCCGATGTGTGGCTGTCCAACCTGCTCGCCTGGCTGACCCGACGGGCCTCGGCCACCGACGTCAGCAAACGCCTCGACCTGGCGGTCCGGTTGCTCATCGGTGATGGGGATCAGCCTAAGGTTTGAGAGGTGGATGACCTCCAGCGTGCCCTGACTGCCATCGCTGAAACCCCTCGCCTTCTCGTCACCTCCGATTTCGACGGCACCCTCGCGCCGATCGTCAACAACCCGACCGACGCGCGCGCCCTGCCGGCCGCGGCCGAGGCCCTGGTGGCACTCGCCGAGTTGCCCGACACCACCGCCGCACTCATCTCCGGCCGTGCGCGCAGCGTGCTGCGAGAACTGTCCGGGATGCCCGACGCGGTGGCGTTGGTGGGCAGCCACGGGGCGGAGTTCGACACCGGTTTTGTCCGTGAGATCGACACCGCGTTGCTGGACACCATGATCGCGACGCTGCGCGACATCGCCGAGGGCAGGCCCGGGGTGACCGTCGAGACCAAACCCGCCAGCGTCGCGCTGCACGTGCGTAATGCCGTTGCCGCCGATGGGGATTCGGCTCTGGCGGCGGCCCGCGCGGCCGCGGCCGACTGGGACGCGCACCTCACCACGGGCAAGGCGGTGCTGGAATTCGCGGTGATCGTCACCGACAAGGGCGAGGCAGTCGACACCTTGCGCGAACGGCACGGCGCCACCGCGGTGGTGTTCCTCGGGGACGACGTGACCGACGAGAAGGCCTTCAGCCGGATGCGGGACACCGACATCGGCGTGAAGGTGGGACCCGGTGAGTCCTTGGCGCGGTACCGGGTTTCGGCGCCCGACGACGCCGCCGAGGTGCTGCGATTCCTCGTGCGCGCGCGGCGTTGATCAAAACCGAGCCGATCAGGATGGCGGCCCCGCGGTGCGCCCGCGGATCAGTTCGGTGGCGAGCATGTCGATGACGGGCAGCCCGGAACGCGGCGGATTGTGCAGCAGCCGCCCGGCCCGTCGGCCCTTCTCCATGCTCGGCTGGACCACGGTCGTCAGCCCGCGGCGCAGCGCCTCGGGCACCCCGTCGAAACCCGTCACGGTCATCTGCCCGGGGACATAGATCCCGCGTGCCCGAAGGGAATCCATCGCCGAGAGGGCCAGCACGTCGGCAGTGCACACCAGCGCCGTGATGCGAGGGTTGCGCGCCAGCGCCACATCCGCCGCCAGCCCGCCCGAGGTGGGCAGGTGGTCATAACTCTCGACCACCGTCACCGACGCAGGGTCCAGTCCGGCCGCCGTCATCGCGTCGAACAGACCGTGTGCCCGTTCACGCTGCACATGGAAGTGCGGCGAGTTGAGCCGCTCCCGTTCGGCGACCGCGGGCACCGGGTCCGCGTGGGGCCAGTCCCGGCCCAACCGCATGGTGAGCAACCCGATCTCGCGGTGCCCAAGTCCCACAACGTGTTCGGCGAGCTGCCGCATGGCCGCGCGGTCGTCGATGCACACCCGGGAACTGCCGGGCACATCCTTGGGCTGGTCGACGACGACGACGGGAAGGTGGCGCTGCAGTACCACCGGCAGGTACGGGTCGTCATCGGAAGCCGAGTAGATGACGAACCCGTCCACCCCGGCCGACAACACCGCAGCCGAACCGTCGGCCACGCTGCGATTCGGCCCGGCCGCGACCAGTAGCAGTCCCTGCCCGGCCTCCTCGCACGACTCGGCAAGCCCGGCAACGAAATCCAGGGCCGCCGGGTCGCTGAACGAGAAGTCGAGCGGTTCGGTGAGCATCAGCCCGACGGCGCCGGCCTTACGGGTGCGCAGCGAACGCGCCACCGGGTCGGGCCCCGGGTAACCCATCTCCTTGGCGGCGGCCAGCACCCGTTCCCGAAGTTCGGTCGAAAGCTGGTCGGGGCGGTTGTAGGCGTTGGAGATGGTGGTCCGCGAAACCTTGAGTTCGGCGGCCAACGAAGCAAGTGTTGCCCGTCGCCTGGGTGCCGGGCTTCTGGACATGCTCTCCGAGGTTAGTGGACGTGCAGCCCGGAAGGGCCGTGTGACGGTGCGATTCGCCGATCCGTTCCGGTTCGCTGCGCCACCGCCCACACCACCAACCAGATCGCGCTGACGATCGTGACGATGACAAAACTCGGCGGAACGTTGAACATCGCCGACAGTGCGAGGCCCGTCCACACCGAGAAGACCGCCAGCAGGGTCGAGACCAGCATCGCCAGACCGGGCCGTGCGACCAGCATGATCGCCGTCGCGGCCGGGGTGACGACCAGGGCGAACAGCAGCAGGGTGCCCACCGCCTGCACCGCCATCGTCACCGCGAGCCCGAGCAGCGCCATGAACACCACCGACAGCACCCGCACGGGAACGCCTTTGGCCTCGGCAACCTCTGCGTTGATCGAAGCGAACAGCAGTGGCCGGTAAACGAACGCGATCACCACGGCCAGCACCACCACCGCCGCCCCGAAGGTCACGAGTTGTTCGTGAGTCACCGCAAGCAGATTCCCGAACAGCACATTGGTGACGGTGCTGCTGCTCTTGGTGGCCTGCGAACTGAAGAACAGTCCCAGACCGGTCGCCGCCGCGAGCACCGTGCCGGTCGCCACCTCACGCTCGTCGGCGCGTTTACCCAGTGCGCCGATAACCAGGGCGCCGCCGATGCAGAACGCGGCCAGGCCGACCGTGACCGGCAAACCCAGCAGCACCGCTCCCGTCGCGCCGGGAAAGCCGATGTGCGCCAGCGCATGCGCCGCGAAGGCGCTGTTGCGCACCACGATGAAGTAGCCGATCAAGCCGGCGGCCAGCGCCACCAGCGTGCCGCCGAGCAGCGCGTTGCGCATGAAGGCAGATGTCAGGATCTGCCACCAGTTGTCCTGGTAGCCCAGTGCCAGCACCGTGGTGTGCATCAGATGCTCCGCACGTACATGTCGCCCTGCGGGGTGTGCACCACCTGGATCGAGGTGCCGTACAGGTGGCTCAGCAGGTCCGCGTCCACCACCTCGTCGGTGGTGTCGAAATGCGCATGCCCGTCGAGCAGGTAGATGGCACCGTCGAGCACCGCCAGCAGCGGATTCAGATCGTGGGCGACCACCAGGATCGTCACGCCCAATTCGTCGCGGATCTTGCCGAGCAGCCGCACGATGTCGCGCTGGTTGCGGACGTCCAGTGCGGTCAACGGCTCGTCGAGGATGAGCAGCTGGGGTTCGGCGACCAATGCCTCGGCGATCGCGATGCGCTGCCGCTGCCCGCCGGAGAGCTGGGACAGCCGCCGATGCGCGAAGTCTGCTGCGTCGACGGCGTCGAGCACCTCGGCCACCCGCTGTCGTTCCGCGGCACTCGCCCGCCCGAATCCCCACCGGTTCCCGGTCAGGCCGAGAAGGACCGCGTCACACGCCCGGATGGCGTTGCCCGCGGCGACGGCATAGTTCTGCGGCACATAGCCGATCAGTCCGGTGGCGGCGCCAGGCGGCCGGCCGAGGACCCGGATGGTGCCCGATCCCACCGGGATCGTGCCGAGCACGGCGCGCAGCAGCGTCGTCTTACCCGATCCGCTGGAGCCGATGACGGCGAAGATCCCGCCGGCGGGCACGTCGAAGGTGCCCTCCGACCAGATCAGCTGACCGCCGCGGACGACGCTGACGTCATCGAAGGAGAGCGCGGGCGGTTCAGGGTCAGACACCGAGCGCCTTGGCGAGGGCAGTGAGTTGGTCCACCTGCCAAGCCTCGAACGATTTCGCTCCCGGCGCCACCGTTTCGGTCACGTTCACCACCGGAATGCCCGCGCTCTGCGCCGCGGTGCGGATCTGTTCGGGCACCGATCCCTCGGTCTGGGTGTTGTAGATGAGCACGTCGACACCTTTGCCATTCAACAGCTTCAGGAACGCATCCAGGTCGGCCGGGGACGGGTCGGTCTCGTTGTTGGCCGCGGCCTGGTACCCGGCGGGCGTCTTGTTCTGCAGTCCGACGGCTCCCGCCAGGTAGTCGAAGACACCTTCGGTGGCGGCATAGGACTTGCCCGTCGCACCGGCCTTGATCTTCGCGACGGTGTCGGTGTAGGTCTGCATCGACGCGGTGAACGCGGCTCGCTGAGTGCCGAAATAGTCTTTGGCCGCCGGGGAGAGATCGCCCAACTCGGCAGTTACGGCGTCCGCAACGTCGGTGACCGCGGCCGGGTCGTACCAGAGGTGCGGGTTCACCTCGCCGTGGTTGTGATCGGCCTCGGCGCCGTGAGCATCGTGCGCTTCCTGGCCGCTGACCACGGAGGCGTCGATCACCGGCGCGCCAGGCGCCGAGCTCGCGGCGAGCTTGGCCGCCCACTCGTCGTAGTGCGCACCGTTGACCACGACCAGTTGGGCGCCCTGGAACGTCGCGGCATCGGCCGGCGACGGCTCGTAGTCGTGCGGATCGACCGACGAACTGGCCAACAGGGTCGTGACGTGGGCGCAGCTGCCGCCGAGTTGCGAGACGATGTCGCCCCATTGGTCGACGCTCACCACGACGTCGACCGGCGTGGTGGGGCATTCACCGGCCGCGGTCGTCGACGTCGACGTGGTGCCCCCGCCCGAGCAGCCGGCCAGGGCGAACGGAGTGACAAGCAGGACGCCGGCGGCCAGGGCGCGGGCGGACGTGGACACGATCATGGCGATAACGATAACCGTTTGCATTAACGAACGCGCAACCGGATCATGCTTATTGAAAATCATTCTCATCAAGGAGGGTCATGTCGTCTGCGGATCTACTGCCGGTGACCGTGTTGTCCGGTTTCCTCGGCGCCGGGAAGACCACGCTGCTCAACCACATCCTGGCCAACCGCGACGGCCGTCGGGTCGCGGTCATCGTCAACGACATGAGCGAGGTGAACATCGATGCCGCGCTCATCAGGACAGACGAGAAGCTCGTCGAACTCAGCAACGGCTGCATCTGCTGCACCCTGCGCGAAGACCTGGTCGAGGCGGTCGCCGCGCTGGCCCGCCTGAACCGGTTCGACCAACTGGTCATCGAATCCACCGGGGTATCCGAACCGATGCCGGTGGCGGCGACCTTCGACTGGGAGTTCGAGGACGGTTTCCGCCTCGGCCACCTGGCCCGGCTGGACACCATGGTGACGGTGGTCGACGCGTCCACCTTCTTGGCCGAGCTGACGGGCGAGGTGGCCGAATTACTCAGCGATCAAGTGGAATTCGCCGATGTCCTGTTGCTCAACAAGACCGACCTCGTCAGCGCAGAGCAGTTGGGCGCGGTCGAGGCCGTGGTGCGCCGGCTCAATCCGACGGCGCGACTGCTGCACACCGATCATGGCGTGGTCCCCCTCGGCGAGGTGCTCGGCACCGGCCGATTCGATCCCGACGCGGCAGCCGACATCCCCGGCTGGGATGAGGAACTCGCGAACTCCCACACCCCGGAGACCGAGGAGTACGGGATCGGTTCGATGACGTTTCACGCCGATCGCCCGTTCCACCCGGGCCGCCTGGCCGCGGTCCTGGATCAGATGCGAGGACTGTTGCGCAGCAAGGGTTTCTGCTGGATCGCCAGCCGCCCCGCCCTGGCGGCGATCTGGTCGCAGGCGGGACCGAATCTGGCCATCGAGCCGGCCCAGTACTGGGCGTCGACCGAGATCGACCCCGGCCAGGAACTCGTCTTCATCGGAGTCCACCTCGACCGGGTCCGCATCGGCGCCCTGCTGCGCTCCGCGCTGCTCACCGACGCCGAGCTCGCGGGCGGCGAGGCGTCATGGGTGAACCTGCCCGATCCCCTACCTGATTGGGGTGTCACCCATAGGCATTGATCAATCCCCGGTGGCGACGGGAAGCGCCGGATCGGAACTCCACTGCGACCACGAACCCGGGAACAGCGCGGCGTCCACCCCCGCGGCCGCCAAGGCCGCGACGAGCACCGCGGCCGTCACACCGGAGCCGCAGTACGCACCGACCGGGCCCGTCACTGCGGGCAACCCGCCGAGGGCGAAGGTGCCGTCCTCGGCCAGCAGCGCCGTACTCGGCAGGTTTCGCGCCCCCGGGATGTGCCCGGCCACCGGGTCGGCGGGCTCGACCTCACCCCGGAAGCGCTCCGGGGCCCGCGCGTCGAGCAGCACCGGCGCCCGGGCGGCCTGCTCGGCGGTGAGGGTCGGCAAGCCACCTGCGTACAGGTCGTCATGTGCGACGGTCACGTCTCCCGGCTCGGCGGCCGACGGCCCGGGCTCCAGATCCCCGCGCCACGAGGCGAGCCCGCCGTCCAGGATGCGGACGTCGTCGATCCCGGCTGCGGTCAGCACCCACCAGGCGCGGGCCGAACCCGCCCGGTTCCAGTCGTCGTAGACCACCACCGGCACGCCCGCACGGACACCCCAGCGGCGCGCCGCCGCCTGGACGGCGGCACCCGAGGGCAGCGGGTGCCTGCCCCGGCCCGAAACGCTGTGGTCGGACAGCTCGTCCTCCAGCGAGACATACACCGCGCCCGGCAGGTGGCCCCGTTCGAAAGCCTCGCGGCCGTCGGGCTCGGCGAGCTGCCAGCGCACGTCCAGAATTGCCACGGGCGAACCTGATTCAACCCTTTCGGCTAGTTCTGCCGCGGATATCAGAACCTGCGCACGCGTGCTCACCCGACCAGCCTAGGCTTCCATCGTGACCGATCACGCGTTCAGCGACACCGACCGACAGGCCGTGTACCGGGCCATCGCCGAGCGCCGGGACATGCGCCGGTTCGTTCCGGGTGCGACTGTCCCCGCCGACGTGCTGGGACGCCTGCTGGCCGCGGCCCATGCCGCGCCCAGCGTCGGGCTGATGCAGCCGTGGCGCTTCATCCGGATCACCGATGCGGCCCTGCGGGTGCAGATGCACGACCTGGTGGACGAGGAGCGCCGGGAAACCGCCGCGGCCCTGGGTACCCGTAGCGAGGAGTTCCTCGAGCTCAAGGTCGAGGGCATCCTGGAGTGCGCCGAACTGTTCGTGGTCGCCCTCGGCGAAGGCAGACAGGCGCACGTGTTCGGCCGTCGCACCATGCCGCACATGGATCTGGCGTCGGTGTCCTGCGCCATCCAGAATCTCTGGCTTGCCGCGCGGGCCGAGGGTCTGGGAATGGGGTGGGTGTCCATCTTCGACCCGGCCCGGCTGGCGCAACTGCTGGACATGCCCGCCGATGCCGAGCCTGTCGCCATCCTGTGCCTGGGTCCCGTGCCCGATTTCCCCGAGCGACCGGCGCTGGAGATCGACAACTGGGCCTACGGCCGCCCGCTGCCCGAGTTCGTGTCGGAAAACCGTTGGCCGCGTGCCGAGTTGCTGACGTGAGCGTGGACCTGAATGCCGACCTCGGCGAGGGATTCGGGGTGTGGCGCCTGGGCGATGACGAGGCCATGCTCGATGTCGTGACGAGCGCGAACGTGGCGTGCGGTTTCCACGCCGGCGACCCGGCCGGGCTGGTGCGGACCTGCCGGGCCGCCGCCGAACGTGGGGTGCGCATCGGTGCGCAGGTCAGTTACCGCGATCTGGCCGGCTTCGGCCGGCGGTTCATCGATGCCGAACCCGAGGATCTGCGGGCTGATGTCATCTACCAGATCGGCGCGTTGCAGGCCATCGCACACACCGCGGGGGCTTCCGTGTCGTATGTGAAACCTCATGGTGCGCTGTACAACTCGATCGTGACACACCGTGAACAGGCCGCGGCGGTGGCCGCCGCGGTGCATGCCGTCGATCCTGGATTGCCGGTGCTGGGCCTGGCCGGTTCGGCGTTCTTCGACGCGGCAACCGAACTCGGGCTGCGCACCGTCGCGGAGGCCTTCGCCGACCGGGCCTATCGCGCCGACGGGCAGTTGGTGTCCCGCCGGGAACCCGGTGCGGTGCTGGACGATCCCGCCGAGATCGCCGACCGGGTGTCTGCAATGGTGCAGCACGGCCGGGTGAGCGCCGTCGACGGGACGACCATAGCGATCAACGCGGAATCGGTCTGCGTGCATGGCGATTCGCCGGGCGCGGTGCGAATCGCGCGAGCGGTCCGCGAGCGCCTGCACGCCGACGGCAGCGAATTGGCACCGTTTTAGGGCAGCAGCGCCATCTCCCTGGCGTTCTTGATGGCGACCGCGACCCGGCGCTGCTGTTGCGGGGTCAGCCCGGTGACACGACGCGACCGGATCTTGCCTCGTTCGGAGATGAACGTGCGCAGTACGGCCACGTCCTTGTAGTCGACGTGGGTGATACCGAGCGCCTTGAACCGATTGACTCTGGGCCGCTTCAGGTCCGGGGCGGGGGCGCGTTTGCGCTTGTCTGCCGTCATCGTTCCTCCCGGAAATCGACATGCCGACGCAGCACCGGGTCGTACTTGCGCAGCACCAACCGGTCCGGGTCGTTGCGCCGGTTCTTGCGGGTGACGTAGGTGTAGCCGGTACCCGCGGTAGACCGGAGCTTGACGATGGGCCGGATCTCATTGCGGGCCATCAGATCTTCTCCCCGTTGCGGCGCAGCCTCGCGACGACGGCCTCGATACCGTCCCGGTCGATGACCTTGATGCCCTTGGCGCTGACCCGCAGACTGATCCGCCGGCCCTCAGACGCCAGATAGTAGGTCTTGCGCTGGATATTGGGGTTCCAGCGGCGCCGGGTGCGCCGATGCGAATGAGACACCTGGCTACCGAAACCCGGTGCGCGGCCGGTGACTTGGCAGTGCGCCGACACGTGAACCTCCTTTGGTTGATGAAAATGATTTTCGACAAGTCGACGTCGGCACGGTAACGTACGAACCACGTTAATGGCAATCATTTCCAATAAGGATCCGGGAGGCGCGATGCGGACCCCAGTGGTATTGGTGGCCGGCCAGGGTGCGGCGGATGAGGTGGCGGACCGACTGATCCGCACACCAGGCACGATCAGCGTCAGTTATGTCCTCGAGGGGCATCTGGCCATCCGCCACATCGTCGAGATGCGGTCCGAGCGCAGGATCATCTCGGTATGGCCCATCGAGGTGACCGGCTGCCTGAACTGCGCCATCCGCGCCGACCTGTTGCCACTGCTGCGCCGCCTGCATCGCCGGGACGAGGTGAGCAGGATCGCCGTGCGCCTGCCCATTTGGGCTGACCCCGAATCACTCTGCACCGCAATCGAAAGCACCCCGTTGCACATCGGCCCGGGCTACATCGACGGACCGGCGGGCCGCGACGTGGTGATCGCGGCGGTGGTGACTGGTATCGACAGCGAAAGCTGGTTGACCCAGGCGCTCGGGGACGACGACCTCGATGACGCCCGCACCGTGGCGCAGGTCGTGGTGGGGCAGGCCGAGTTCGCCGACGTCCTGGTGCTCACCGGCCCGGACGCCCGCACCCTGGCGGTGCTGCGCCGGCTGGCCCCGCGGGCCCGGATCACCGTCGGCACCGACAATGTGGAACTGGCGCTGGCCAACCTCGATCCGCTGGCCCGCCGCGGCAGCTCCGACGATGCCCACGACCCGCTGCTGGCCGGCCAGCCACCGTTACGTCCCGAAGGGGAGGTGGAGCTGCTGGAATTCAACGCGCGCAGACCTTTTCACCCGCTGCGTCTACACCACGCGATCGACGACCTGCTCGACGGCGTGGTACGCATCCGTGGCCGCGCCTGGATCGCCAGCAGGCCCGACGCGGTCGTCTGGATCGAGTCCGCAGGCGGCGGACTCGGGGTGGCACACAGTGGAACCTGGTTGGCGGATATGGACACCACCGAACGTGCCTACATCGACCCGGAACGCGTCGCGCTGGCGGGCGCCATCTGGGACGACCGGTTCGCCGACCGGCACATCGCACTGACCGCACTGCTCTGCGGCGCCGATCGGGCGGTCATCAACGGCGCGTTGTCCGGGGCGCTGCTGACCGATGACGAACTGGCCCGCCCGCAGGACTGGGCGGCCTACCCCGATCCGTTCGGGGAGTGGCACCCGGAAACGAACAAGGAGCGCACCAATGAAGGTTGACATCCATCCCGAGTACCACCCCGTGGTGTTCGCCGACGCGTCCACCGGAACCATGTTCCTGACGCGCTCGACCGCGACCAGCGACCGTACAGTCGATTGGCAGGGCGCCACCTATCCGCTGATCGTCGTCGACGTCACCAGCGATTCCCACCCGTTCTGGACGGGATCGAACCGCCGCATCGACACCGCCGGCCAGGTCGAGAAGTTCCACCGCCGCTACGGGTCCCGGCCCGCCCCCTAAAGTAGGGGGATGCGCCTGAAACGCGGCCGCCCCGACCTCGGCGACTACGCGCGGTTCTTCGATCTGCCCGCTGCGGAGGCGGCGCCGTTGACCGTCACCTGGGCCGGCGTGACCACGCTGCTGGTCGACGATGGCACCTCGGCGATCATGACCGACGGATTCTTCAGCAGGCCCTCGCTGCTGCGCGTCGGGTTGGGCCGCATCACCCCATCGGCCCCGCGCATCGACGGCTGCCTCGCCCGCCTCGGCGTACGGCGACTCGACGCGGTGCTGCCCGTACACACCCACTTCGATCACGCGATGGATTCCGCGACGGTGGCCGAACGCACCGGCGCCACCCTGGTGGGCGGCAACTCGGCGGCCCATCTCGGACACGGCCTGGAATCTGAGCGGATGCTCGTCGCCCGGCCTGGTACCCCGATGTCGTTGGGCGCGTTCGACATCACCCTCATCGTCGGTGACCATTGCCCGCCCGACCGGTTCCCCGGCCCGATCACCGCGCCGGTGCGTCCGCCGGTGCGCACCTCGGCCTACCGGTGCGGTGAGGCATGGTCCACAGTGGTGCACCACCGGCCGTCGGACCGGCGTCTGCTGATCGTCGGCAGCGCCGGGTTCGTGCCCGGCGCCCTGACCGGGCAGCGCGCCGAGGTCGTCTACCTCGGGATCGGGCAGTTGGGTCTGCAGTCCGAGCGCTATCTGACCGATTACTGGGCCGAGACCGTGCGCACCGTCGGCGCCCGGCGGGTGGTGCTGATCCACTGGGATGACTTCTTCCGCCCGCTCGACGTGCCACTGCGCGCGCTGCCCTATGCCGGCGACGACCTCGATGTGTCGATGCGGGTGCTGACCCGGTTGGCCGGGCAGGATGGCGTCGGCTTGCACCTTCCGACCCTGTGGCAGCCGACGGATCCCTGGATGTGAACCTCTCGCTCGTCTTCTCGGCCACCCTGCTCGCGCTTGTCCTGATCTTCGCGATGGTGCGGCCACACCGCTGGCCGGAGGCCGCCGTGGCGGCACCCGCCGCCGGGCTGCTGCTGCTGACCGGTGTGGTCACCACCGACTCGGCGGCCAACGAGATCCGGGAACTGTTGCCGGTCACCGCTTTTCTGGGCGCGGTGCTCGTACTGGGCAAGCTCTGCGACGACGAAGGGCTGTTCCGCGCGGCGGGCACGACGATGGCGCGGATGAGCCGCGGTGATCCGCACCGACTGCTGGGTGGGGTGTTCCTGCTCGCCGCGGCGACGACGGCCGTACTCAGTCTCGACGCGACGGTGGTCCTGCTGACACCGGTCGTCCTGGCGACGGCGCGCACGCTGTCGGTGTCGCCGAAGCCGCACGCCTACGCCACCGCCCATCTGTCCAACAGCGCCTCGCTGCTGCTGCCGGTGTCCAACCTGACGAACCTGCTGGCTTTCGGCACGGCGGGCATCTCCTTCGCCATGTTCGCCGCCGTGATGGTGCTGCCCTGGCTGGTGGTGATCGCCGTCGAATACCTGCTGCTGCGTGTGCTTTTCAAGCGTGAACTGGCCGAGCGCTCACCGCACGACGAGCCGCCGCCGGCCGCCGACCCGCCGGTGTTCGTGCTCGTGGTCCTCGGGCTCACCCTGGCCGGTTTCGTGGTGACCTCCGCCCTCGACATCGCTCCCGCCTGGGCGGCCCTGGCCGGCGCGGTGGTGCTGGGCGTGCGCAGCCTGGCCCGGGGTCGCAGTACCGTCACCGGCATCGTCCAGGCCGTCGACGTACCGTTCCTGGTGTTCGTGCTCTGCCTGGGTGTCGTGGTCGACGCCGTGATGCGGCACGGCATCGGCGACTTCATGAAAGCCCATGTGCCGTTGGGCGACTCCCTGGGGGCACTCCTGGTGATCGCCGCGGTCGCCGCGCTGCTGGCCAACGTGGTGAACAACCTGCCCGCCGTGCTGGTCCTGCTCCCCGTGGTTGCCGCGGCGGGACCGGCCGCCGTGCTCGCGGTGCTCATCGGCGTCAACGTCGGGCCCAATGCCACCTACCCGGGCTCGTTGGCCAATCTGTTGTGGCGCAACATCATCCGCCGCGACGACATGTCCGCCGGATTCCTGGAGTTCAGCCGGGTGGGGTTGGTGACGACACCGCTGTGCCTGGTCGCCGGCGTGGTGGCGCTGTGGGCGGGAACGCGGGTGCTGGGGCTCTAACCGCGACGCTGCCGGGCGACCTCGGCGAGCACCACGCCGGCGGCCACGGACGCGTTGAGCGACTCGGTCGGACCGGCCATCGGGATGGACACGATGGCGTCGCAGTTCTCCCGCACCAGTCGGGACAGCCCCTTGCCCTCCGATCCGACCACGACGACCGTCGGCCCCGATGCATCCCATTCGTCCAATTCGGTGTCACCACCGGCGTCGAGCCCGACGATCTGCAGACCCGCGTCGGCCCAACTCTTGAGCGTCCGGTTCAGGTTCGTGGCCCTGGCCACCGGTAGCCGGGCGGCGGCACCGGCGCTGGTCCGCCACGCCACCGCGCTCACCGAGGCCGAACGACGCTGCGGGATCACGACTCCGTGCCCGCCGAACGCCGCCACCGAACGCACGATGGCACCGAGGTTCCGCGGGTCGGAGATGTTGTCCAGCGCGACCAGGAGGGCGGGCGTGCTGTCGCGCTGCGCCGCCTTCAACATGTCGTCCGGGTGCATGTACGAGTACGGCGGCACCTGCAGCGCAAGGCCCTGATGCAGCCCGTTGCTCGCGATGCGGTCCAGATCGTGCTTCTGGACCTCCAGGATGGAGATACCGGAATCGGCGGCGCGCTTCACCGATTCGGTGATCCGCTCGTCGGCGTCGACGCCGAGCATCACCCACAGTGCGGTGGCCGGGACACCGGCCCGCAGGCATTCGACGACGGGGTTACGGCCGAGGACGACCTCGACCTCATCGGTCTTGCGCTGTTGCCTGCCCTGATTCTGGCGCGCCACCTTGGCAGCCTTCTTGCCCGCGGGGTGGTGTGCTCGCTGGCTGGCGGGCGGCGTGGCGCCCTTGCCTTCCAGACCGCGCCTACGGACGCCACCGGACCCGACGACGGGGCCCTTCTTGGTGCCTTCTTTGCGAACGGCGCCTCGGCGCTGCGAATTGCCGGCCATCTATTTCGTGTCTCCCTCAAGCAGCGACCATTGCGGTCCATCGGCGGTGTCGGTGACGTCGACACCGGCCTCTTTCAGCCGGTCCCGGATCGCGTCCGCAGCCGCCCAGTCCTTATTCTCCCTGGCCTCGGCCCGACCCGCCAACGCCCAATGCACCAGCACGTCGACTGCGGCCAGCGCGGCCGACGTCTCATCGCGCGATTCCCAGCGTTCGTCGAGTGGGTCACAACCGAGGATGCCCATCATCGCTCGCACCGATTGTGCTGCGGCCATGGCATTTTCGTGATCACCGGCATCCAGCGCCCGGTTACCCTCGGCTCGGGTGGCATGCACCTCGGCCAGGGCGATCGGCACCGCCAGGTCGTCGTCGAGCGCGGCGCCGAACTTCTCGGTCCACGTGCCGGGCACCACCGCGCCGACGCGACCTCGCACCCGGTGCAGGAAATCCTCGACACCAGTGTAGGCCTTGGCGGCGTCGGTCAGGGCGTTCTCGGAGAACTCCAGCATGGACCGGTAGTGCGCGCTGCCCAGGTAGTAGCGCAGCTCGGCGGCCCGAACGCGTTGTAGCACAGCGGGAATCGCGAGCACATTGCCCAGCGATTTGCTCATCTTCTCGCCACCCATGGTGACCCAGCCGTTGTGCAGCCAGTACTGGGCGAAGCCGTCCCCGGCCGCCTTGGCCTGTGCGATCTCGTTTTCGTGATGCGGGAAGACCAGATCCATGCCGCCGGCGTGGATGTCGAACTGCGACCCCAGGTAGGACTCGCACATCGCGACGCACTCGGTGTGCCAACCGGGCCGGCCCGGGCCCCACGGGGTGGGCCAGGACGGCTCGCCCGGCTTGGCGCCCTTCCACAGCGTGAAGTCCCGCTGGTCACGCTTGCCGGTGGCCGCTCCCTCGCCCTGATGGACATCGTCGATGCGATGCCCCGACAGCGCGCCGTACTCGGAGTAGCTGTGCACGCTGAAGTACACGTCGCCCTGGGATGCGTACGCATGCCCACGCTCGATGAGCCGCTCGATCAGTTCCACCATCTGGGTGATGTGCCCGGTGGCCCGCGGTTCGGCCGACGGAGGCAGGACCCCCAGCGCGTCGTACGCCTGGCTGAAGGCCCGCTCGAACGTCGCCGCCCATTCCCACCACGGCCGACCGGCGTCGGCCGCCTTGTTCAGGATCTTGTCGTCGATATCGGTGACGTTGCGGATGAACGCGACGTCGAAGCCCTTTGCGGTCAGCCAGCGGCGCAGCACGTCGAACGCGACACCACTGCGGACGTGACCGATATGGGGTTGACCCTGGACCGTGGCGCCGCACAGGTAGATCGAAGCGTGGCCTGGTCGCAGCGGTACAAACTCACGAACGCCACCCGTGAGGGTGTCGTACAGCCGCAGTCCAGTCACGACGGGCCAGCTTACCGGCAGGTCAGACCGAAACCAGCAATGCCGTCGCAATCGCCGCGAGGCCCTCACCACGCCCGGTCAGTCCCAAACCGTCTGTGGTGGTGGCCGAGACCGACACCGGCGCGTCGAGTAGCCCGGAAAGTAGCCCTTGCGCCTCGGCGCGCCGCGGACCGATCTTGGGGCTGTTACCGATCACCTGGACGACCGCGTTGCCCACGCGAAAACCATGCTCAAGCAGCAGCTCGCGCACATGACGAAGCATGTCGGCTCCGGTTACTCCGCTCCATTGCGGCTGGTCCGTGCCGAACACGCTGCCCAGGTCGCCGAGACCGGCGGCACTGAGCAGCGCGTCACACAGAGCATGCGTGGCGACGTCACCGTCGGAATGACCGGCGCAACCATCTACGCCGTCAAAGAGCAGGCACAGCAGCCAGCATGGCCGACCGGCCTGAATGGGATGAACGTCGGTTCCCAGACCGACGCGCGGCAGTTCCACGTCGCAGTTCTACGACTCAGGAAGCTGCAGCCAGCACCTCGTCGAGAATGATGTCAGCCTTCTCCTGATCGGTGTTCTCGGCCAATGCGAGTTCACCCACCAAGATCTGACGCGCCTTGGCCAACATCCGCTTCTCGCCTGCGGACAGGCCGCGCTCCTGGTCCCTGCGCCACAGGTCGCGAACGACCTCGGCCACCTTGTTCACATCGCCCGATGCGAGCTTCTCCAGGTTTGCCTTGTACCGGCGCGACCAGTTGGTCGGCTCCTCGGTATGCGGGGCGCGCAGCACCTGGAAAACCTTGTCGAGGCCTTCCTGGCCCACAACGTCGCGCACACCCACGTATTCGGCATTATCAGCTGGGACTCGAACGGTGAGATCACCCTGAGCGACCTTCAAGACGAGGTACTCGCGCTGCTCGCCTTTGATGGTCCGGGATTCGATCGCCTCGATCAACGCAGCACCGTGGTGTGGATAGACGACGGTGTCTCCGACCTTGAAAATCATCAGATTAGAGCCCCTTTCACATTTCAATCTTAGCACGGGGCCACCACACACGCGGATCAACTATGCAGGTCAGGGGCATAGCAGGTGAAGACTAGGGGTTGACACGGTGATCATTACGTGCAACGGCACAACGGTTTTCGGACGCCACAACAAGCTGTGACCCGCCTCTCTGGAGCGCCATGGACGCCGGGGAGAGGCAGTCCCCAGCCCTCCGCTACCGCCACCAAAGCCGACCTACTACTGTGCATAGTTGAAATCCCCGCCGACCAGGAGGCTCCCGTGGCTGCAAAAGCTTTCAAGGCGTCCGTCATCGGACTCGCCGCATGCGCAGCGGTGGCCAGCGTCGCCCTGACCGGCTGCGGCGCCGGGCAGTCGTCCCAGACCGCCACCCAAGAACCGGCCGTCAACGGGTCGGCCGCATCCGCGGGCAACATCGCCCTGCGCAACGTGCACCTGCGCGCCCCGCAGACCACCGACTACGTCCAGCCCGGCAGCGATGTCGAACTGCTGTTGGTCGCCGCGAACAACTCCCCGGACGTCAACGACAAACTCGTGTCGATCACCTCCGATGTCGGCGAGGTGACCTTGACCGGTGACGGCACCGTCCCGGCCGGCGGAGTGCTGGTGATCGGCGAACCCGACGGCCAACTCAAGGCACTGGACGCGGCCGAGCGCGCCGATGCGGTCAAGGCCGAGGTGGGGCTGACCAAGCCGATCACCAACGGGCTGACCTACCAGTTCACCTTCACCTTCGAGAAGTCCGGCCAGACCACGGTCGCCGTGCCGATCTCGGCCGGTGAGACCCCCCGTCGCGACGGCGAGCCCAACGCGGGCTCCGAGGCAGCCGAAGGTGCAGAGGGCGCCGAATCCGACACGGGTGGGCACCACTGACGATCTGACGGATCTGTCGCCCCGGGCGGCTACCGTTTGAACGTGCCTTCGAAAGTACGTTCGCAATTCCGCTGTTCCGAATGCCAGTACGTCACCGCAAAATGGGTCGGCCGGTGCCCGGATTGCAGTACCTGGGGCACGGTCAACGAGGTCGCCGCACTCACCTCGCTCGACGGGAAGTCGATCCGCCGCGCGGTCACCCCCACCTCGCCCGCGGTCCCCATCACCTCCATCGATCCCGGTGTGACGCGCCACCTCCCGACCGGTGTCAGCGAGCTGGACCGGGTCCTGGGCGGTGGCCTGGTGCCCGGCTCGGTGACGCTGCTGGCCGGCGATCCCGGCGTCGGCAAGTCCACGCTGCTACTGGAGGTGGCACACCGCTGGGCCTGCGAGGGCAAGCGGGCGCTCTACCTGTCCGGCGAGGAGTCGGCGGGCCAGATCCGGCTGCGGGCCGAGCGGACCGGCTGCACGCACGACGAGATGTACCTGGCGTCCGAGTCCGATCTGCAGATCTCGCTCGGCCACATCGAGGCGGTCCGGCCCAGCCTGGTCGTGGTGGACTCGGTGCAGACCATGTCGACCACCGAGGCCGAGGGCGTGACCGGCGGTGTCACCCAGGTCCGCGCGGTCACCACCGCGCTGACCTCCTATGCGAAGTCTGCCGGGCCGGATGGCCTGTCCCTGCTGCTCGTCGGTCACGTCACCAAGGACGGGGCCATCGCGGGCCCGCGTTCCCTGGAGCACCTGGTGGACGTGGTGCTGCACTTCGAGGGTGACCGGGCGTCGGCGCTGCGCATGGTGCGTGGTGTGAAGAACCGCTTCGGCGCCTCCGACGAGGTTGGTTGTTTTCTGTTGCGCGACAACGGAATCGAATGCGTGGCCGACCCGTCCGGATTGTTCCGGGATCAGCGGCCCGCACCGGTGCCGGGTACCGCGGTGACGGTCACCATGGATGGCAAGCGGCCGCTGCTCGGCGAGGTCCAGGCGCTGATCGGCAATGAGGCCCAGGGCAACCCGCGCCGCGCCGTCAGCGGAATCGACTCGGCGCGCGCCGCGATGATCACCGCGGTCCTGGAGAAGCGGGCCGGGTTACGGCTGGCGGGCAGGGACATCTACCTGTCCACCGTCGGCGGGATGCGGCTCACGGACCCGTCCTCGGACCTGGCGGTCGCACTCGCCATCGCCTCGGCCCAGATCGACCGGCCCGTCCCGTCCTCGGTGGTCGCCATCGGGGAAGTGGGTCTGGCCGGTGACCTACGCCGCGTCACCGGCATGGAACGCCGACTGGCCGAGGCGGCCCGGCTGGGCTTCCGGCAGGCCGTGGTCCCGCCCGGCGTCACCGATGTGCCGGCCGGACTGCGTATCAGTACGGCGGCCAACATCGGTGAGGCATTGCGGGTTCTGAAGTCCATCACGGACAATGGCGGCCAATCCAAGGAGGCGTGATGGTGGTGAAGCCCAGATCCGGCCGCACGGTGGTGCATCTGGCGCGGCCGACGCTGCGCGAAACCCTGGGACGGCTGGCGCCCGGCACCGATCTGCGCGACGGCCTGGAGCGGATCCTGCGCGGCCGCACCGGCGCACTCATCCTGCTCGGATACGACGACAGCGTGGAAGCGATCTGCGACGGCGGATTCTCGCTCGATGTCCGCTATGCGCCGACGCGACTGCGCGAACTTTCCAAGATGGACGGCGCCGTGGTGCTGTCCAGTGACGGCACCCGCATCCTGCGCGCCAACGTCCAACTGGTCCCGGATCCGTCCATCCCCACCGAGGAGTCCGGCACCCGGCATCGCTCCGCGGAGCGCACCGCGGTGCAGACCGGCTACCCGGTGATCTCGGTCAGCCACTCGATGAGCATCGTGACGGTGTACGTCGCCGGCGAACGCCACGTCGTCCCCGACACCCCGACCATCCTGTCGCGCGCCAATCAGACCATCGCCACCCTGGAGCGCTACAAGTCGCGCCTCGACGAGGTGAACCGCCAGCTCTCGACGGCCGAGATCGAGGACTTCGTCACGCTGCGCGATGTGATGACGGTGGTCCAGCGCCTGGAGATGGTCCGCCGGATCAGCCTGGAGATCGACGCCGACGTCGTCGAACTCGGCACCGACGGCAGGCAGCTACAGCTCCAGCTGGAGGAGTTGGTCGGCGACAACGGCACCGCCCGGGAACTCATCGTGCGCGACTACCACGCCAATCCGGACCCGCCGAGTGCCGCCCAGGTGTCCGCGACCATGGAAGAACTCGACGCGCTCTCCGATAACGAGCTACTCGACTTCACCGCTCTGGCAAGGGTTTTCGGCTATCCGTCGACCGTCGAGGCACAGGACTCGGCGATGAGCTCACGCGGGTACCGTGCGATGGCCGGGATCCCACGGCTGCAGTTCGCCCATGTCGACCTGCTGGTCCGGTCCTTCGGATCACTGCAGGGCGTACTCGCGGCCAGCGCCAGCGACCTTCAGTCCGTCGACGGCATCGGCTCGATGTGGGCCCGCCACATCCGGGAGGGCCTGTCCGCGCTGGCCGAGTCGACCATCGCCGACCAGCTGGCCTGAGTTATCCCGGCGGGGCCGGTGCGGGTGCTTGATCGCCTGCGGGCGCGGGCTCGGCCGGGGGCGCCGCCGGATCGGCCGGCGGGGCCGCCGGGTCGGCGGGCCTCGACTCGGCCAGGATGAACGGCACCGGCGCCGAACGCAGATTCCCCAGCTGCACCAGCAGGTTGTAGGTGCCCGGGCCGATCGGTTCGCGCGGCAGCGGGCAGTTCGCGGCGGAGCCCATTCCGGTCCAGGTGACCTCGGTGGTCACCTGCTCACCCGGGTTGAAGGTCTTCACCAGGGTTTCGTTGGACGGGGCGCAGTCCAGGTTGGACCACAGCCGCTTGTTGTCCAGCGAATAGACGTAGGCGGAGAGCACCGCTGCGCCCACATCGCGCTTGCAGGCCACCAGTCCGATGTTGGTCACGACCATGGTGAACTTCGGCTGGTCGCCCATCACGTAATCCGGCGCGCTGGTGATGCCCTTGACCGCCAGGGTCGAATCCGGGCAGTCGTCGCCCTCTTTGAGGACGGGCGGTGGCGCGACTGCCGCGGTAGGCGTCGGCGTCTGCGGCGGGGCCTGCTCGGCGGGCACGACCGGCGTCTTCACCCCCGGCGTCTCACCGGGCAGGGGCGGGATCGCCTGGGCGTCGCCCGTGGCTGCGGTCTTGTCCGCGGTCGGCGTTCCTGAGCTGGTGCTGTTTGCCACCACGATCGCCACGATGCCGATGACCACGGCGAGCACGACGACCCCGATACCGATCGCCGCGATCCTGCGCCGCCGGTAGATCTGGTCCGGCGTGGGGCCACCCTGGGGTTCTACATCTAGCACGAACTCAACGGTAAGCCGGGGTCACGTTCTGCTGTCCGAGGCGACCCGGCGTGTCGGTCTCAGGCTTTCTCAGGCTTCGCCGATATCGCCCAGGTGATCACGCAGCACCACCCGGCCGTCGGACAGGTGATAGGTGAGGCCGACGATTGCCAGGGTGCCCGCATTCACCCGCTCGGCGATGGCGGTGGAACGTGCCATCAACTGCGCGCCGGTCTCGGTGACATGTCGCGCCTCGAACTCGTCCACCCTGGTCAGTCCGTCGCGCCGGCCCAGCAGGATCGACGGAATGACGCGCTCGACGATGTCGCGGATGTAGCCGCCGGGGACCACACCCTCGTCCAGCGCAGACAGCGTGGCCTTCACCGCACCGCAACTGTCGTGGCCCAGCACCGCGATCAGCGGGACGTTGAGCACCGCGACCGCGTACTCGATGGACCCCAGCACCGCCGAGTCGATCACATGGCCTGCGGTGCGGACGACGAACATGTCGCCGAGGCCCTGATCGAAGATGAGCTCCGCGGCCACCCGGCTGTCCCCGCAGCCGAACACCACGGCGGTCGGCTTCTGCGCGGCGGCCAGGCTCTCGCGGTGCTCGATGCCCTGGCTGGGATGCTCGGGCTCACCAGCGACGAAGCGCTCGTTACCCTCTTTGAGTGCCTTCCATGCGGATATCGGGTTCGAGTTCGGCATGACCGACATTGTGCCCGAGCCACTGCAGGCCATCGACCCGGGCGAGCTGATCACCTGGTTCGACCACGCCGAGCGGGACCTGCCGTGGCGCCGGCCGGGCGTGACGGCGTGGCAGATCCTGGTCAGCGAATTCATGTTGCAGCAGACGCCGGTGTCGCGGGTTCAGCCGATCTGGCTGGACTGGATCGCGCGCTGGCCGACTCCGTCGGCCACGGCGGCCGCGGGCCCGGCCGATGTGCTGCGGGCCTGGGGCAAGCTGGGTTATCCGCGCCGGGCCAAGCGCCTGCACGAGTGCGCGTCGACCATCGCCGACGAGCACGGCGACGTGGTGCCCGATGATGTGGAGACGCTGTTGACGCTTCCCGGCGTGGGCGCCTACACCGCAAGGGCGGTGGCGTGTTTCGCGTACGGCAAGCGGGTACCGGTGGTCGACACCAATGTCCGCCGGGTGCTGTCGCGGGCCGTGCACGGGCGGGACGAGGCGCCGGCCCGCGCCCGCGACCTCGACGACGTGGCAGCCCTGCTGCCCGCAGAAGATGGCCCGGCCCAACGCTTTTCGGCCGCGCTGATGGAGCTGGGCGCCATCGTCTGCACGGCCAGGAACCCCAAATGCGGACTGTGCCCGCTGAGCGTCTGCGGGTGGCGCGCCGCCGGGTACCCCGCCGCGCAGACCCCCGCCCGCAAGGTGCAGAAATACGCGGGCACCGACCGCCAGGTCCGGGGCCGGCTTCTCGACGTGTTGCGGGCCAGCACCCGGCCGGTCACCCGGGCCGAGTTGGACGTCGTATGGCTGTCCGACACCGCACAACGTGACCGAGCGCTGGATTCGCTGCTGGTCGACGGGTTGGTGGAGCAGACGGACGCGGGACTGTTCGCCCTGGCCGGCGAGGGCGAGAGTCAGGAAGCGGTCGCGAAGCTGCGCCGGTAGTCCGACGGCGTGACACCGATGACGCGGCGGAAGTGGTGGCGCAGCAGCGTCGCCGTGCCGAAACCCGACCGATCGGCGACGCGGTCGATGTCCAGGTCGGTCTCCTCCAGCAGTCGCCGGGCGAAGAGCACGCGCTGATCGGTGACCCACTGCATCGGGGTGGTGCCGGTCTCCTCGACGAAGCGACGGGCGAACGTGCGTGCCGACATGCTGGCGCGGGCCGCTAGGGTGCCGACGGTGTGCGGCTGCTTGAGGTTGGCGAGGATCCAATCCAGTTGCGGAGCAAAGCCTTCCGAACATCGGATCGGGATCGGCTGGTCGATGTACTGACGCTGGCCGCCGTCACGCTGAGGCGGTACCACCATCCGGCGCGCGATCGTGTTGGTGACCTCGCTGCCCATCTCGCGCCGGACCAGGTGCAGGCAGGCGTCGATGCCTGCGGCCGTGCCCGCGCTGGTGATCAGGTTGCCGTCGTCGACGAAGAGCACGTTGCGGTCCACCCGCGCGGTGGGATACTTCCGCGCTAGTTCGTCGGCATGCATCCAGTGCGTCGTGCACGGCCGTCCGTCGAGCAGGCCTGCCGCGCCGACGACGAAGGCGCCGGAGCACACCGTCAGGATGATCGAGCCGGCCGCCTCTGCCGCGCGCAGGGCCTCCAACGCCTCTTCGGGGTAGGCGCCGTACTGGGTGCTGACGGCGGGGACCGCGACCAGGTCGGCGCCGACGAGGGCCGAGAAGTCGTGATCGGGGGTGATCTGGGCACCCACCGAGGTGCGCAGCGGTTGACCAGCAACCGGCCCACAAATCTTGAAGTCGAAGTTGGGGACGCCGTCGGCGGACCGGTCGATACCGAAGACCTCGCAGATCACGCCGAACTCAAAAACCGCCAGCCCGTCCAGCACCATCGCCGATACGCTTTTAATCATGGCAGCATCTTATCCAACTGGGGCAGTGCTGCCACTGTTCGGCGGGATATTGCTTCGCGAAGAATTACTGCCATGACCATCGCCCTCGCCATCCTCATCCTGTTGGCCCCGTTCGCCCTCGCCATCGCGCTCGGCTGGGTGGCCAACCGTTCCCACACCCTGCGTCTGCATCTCGATCAGTTCCGGGTCCCCGCCTCGGCGTGGGACAGAATCATCGACCCCGACGCCAACCGCATGCAGCACGACCTGGACGCAGTCCGCACCCGCTTCGAGCAGTCGCCCGCGTGGCCGTCCTCAGGCGTGCTGGGCGAACGTCGTTAAGAACGACTCCACTGCGGCGCGGTATTCCTGTGGTGCGTCGTCGTGGATCAGATGACCGGCACCGGGCACCCGCAGGTAGCTCGCCCGATGGCCGGTCTGGGCCATCCGTTGCATCTGACCCGGCGGGGCGACGGTGCCCTCGGCCTCCAGCAGCAGAACCGGCACCCGGACAGCGCGCCACTGCTCCCAGTAGTCGCGGGTGCCCCACTGGGCTGCGATCTCGATCCACCGCGCGGTGTGGCCGTGCAAGCGCCAGCCCGTCGCCGTCCGGTCGAAGGCATCGAGGAAGTACTGACCGGCCACCGGACCGAACTCGTTGCAGACCTGCTCTCTGGAGGTGAACTCGACCGGCAGGGCGTGCAGCCACGGCTCCCACGCTCCGGTGGTCTGCCCCCTGAAGTCCGGCGCCATGTCCTCCACCACCACCGCGGTCACCAGATCCGGGCGCTCGGCGGCCAGACACCACGAGTGCAGCCCACCCATCGAGTGCCCGATCAGCGTCGCCGGCCTGCCGAGTTCGGCCACCGCGTCGGCCAGGTCCGCCACGAACCGTTCGGTGCTCACCGGGTGCGGGTCGTCGACATCGCGACCCCGGTGCCACGGGGCGTCGTAGCTGTACACCGGCCCCAGCCGGGTCAGCCACGGCAGCTGGCGAGACCAGGTGCTGCCGCGCCCCATCAGACCGTGCACCAGTACCAACGGCTCCCCTGTCCCATCGGCCGGGCCGCCCCTGGGAGTCAGAAGTGCGGTGCGCATGCCGTCATCTTGCCGCGTGGGCACCGAGGTAGCCTGAGCGCATGCCCGTCGTGAAGATCAACGCCATCGAGGTCCCGCCCGACGCCGGCCCGGAGTTGGAGAAGCGGTTCGCGCACCGCGCGCACGCCGTGGACAACCAGCCCGGCTTTCTCGGCTTCCAGCTGCTGCGCCCGGTCAAGGGCGAGAACCGCTACTTCGTGGTGACGCAGTGGGAGTCGGACGAGGCATTCCAGGCATGGGCCAACGGCCCCGCCGTCGAAGCCCATGCCGGCCAGCAGAAGAATCCGGTGGCCACCGGCGCGTCTCTTTTGGAGTTCGAGGTTGTGTTGGACGTTGCGGGGACCGGCACCCAGGCCTGACGGTGCCGGGGCGGCACGCCGATTCGCAGCGCTGATCGGCACCCTCGTCCTCGCCACCGCGACGCTCAACGGCTGCGCCCCCGCCGGTACGCCGCCCGCCAACGCGGGTGACGCCATGATCAACACCAACACCCCACCGGGTGTGCGGGCCAAGCAGTTGATGGACATGCTCAACTCGAACTGGCCGATCGGTCCGGTGGGCGTGAAAACACTTGCCGTGCCTGCTCAGGTCGACGACATCGGCACCACGATGGACATGATGTGGTACGACCGGCCCTACACGC
The DNA here is from genome assembly GCF_056403275.1 of Mycobacterium sp. P2_H7. NCBI lineage: Bacteria > Bacillati > Actinomycetota > Actinomycetes > Mycobacteriales > Mycobacteriaceae > Mycobacterium > Mycobacterium sp. P2_H7. Next base: position 27,198 of record NZ_JBFUFU010000006.1, read on the forward strand.
TGGCCGGCGTCGACATCGGTGCCGGAGCCGCCACGCTGCACGTGGTGACGTCCTACGGTGCGCGCCAGGACATCGAACTGCGCACCGACGACACCAGCTTCCTGGTCGACCGGATGACCGTCACCAATCAACCTCTGGCCCTGCACAATTGGGCCGATGTCGATGCCGTGCTGGCCAAGACCGGCGCACGCTACGCCTACCAACTGTCCAAGGTCGACGACGGCAAGTGCGTGAAGGTGGCCGGCACCAACACCACCGAATCCCTGCCGCTGGCATCGATATTCAAGTTGTACGTGCTCTACGCGGTGGCCGACGCCGTGAAGGCGGGCACCGTGCGCTGGGATGACCAGTTGACCATCACCGCCGAAGCCAAGAAGCTCGGCTCGTCGGGCTTCGACAAACTGCCGCCGGGCGCGCAGATCTCGGTGCGCGACGCGGCCGGCAAGATGATCGCCACCAGCGACAACATGGCCACCGATCTGCTGATCGGGCGGCTGGGCCCGGGTGCGGTGGAACGCGCCCTGGCCGAGGCCGGGCATCACGATCCGGCGAGCATGACCCCGTTCCCGACCATGCACGAGATCTTCTCGATCGGCTGGGGCGAACCCGACCTGCGCGCGCAGTGGCAGCACGCCGATTCCGCGGGCCGCGCGAAACTGTTGCAGCAGACCAGTGCCGCGCCCTACGAACCGGATCCCCAGCGGACCCATTCCCCCGCGTCGGCGTACGGCGCCGAATGGTATGCCAGCGCGGAGGACATCTGCCGGGTGCACGCCGCCCTGCAGTCCGCGGCCGTCGGGGCCGCCGCACCCATCCGCGACATCATGTCCTACATCCCGGGCATCGATCTGGACCGCGACCAGTGGCCGTACATCGGCGCCAAGGCAGGCAACCTGCCCGGTGAACTCACCTTCAGCTGGTACGCCGTGGACCGCGCCGGTCAGGCCTGGGTGCTGAGCCTGCAGACCAATTGGCCCCGCTTCTACAGCGTGCGTACCGCGGGCTGGCTGATGACCGTCATCAAGCAGATGTGGGCGCTGGCGCACCAGAGCTAGGGTTGCGACCGCACGGTCCAGGCGTGCCCACGGAAATGCATGACGGTACGGCTCACCGGGGCGATATCGATGCGCCAGAACGACTTCGGGGGCGCGTCGAGCGCGTTGAGGATCGCCGCCCTGATGACGGCGGGATGCGTGACGGCGACCACCCGGGCGTGGGTGGCGGTCAGCGTGTCCAGCCAGGTCCGCACCCGCGCGATCAGTTCGACGACCGATTCGCCGCCGTGTGGTGCGCGGGCGGGGTCGGTGAGCCACACGGCGAGATCGGCCGGATCGACCCCACTGAGCACATCACCGCGCCACCGGCCGCAATCCAGGTCGGCGAGCGCCGATTCGGTGCCGGCCCGCAATCCCAGAAGCTCGGCAGTGCGCACCGCCCGTTGTTCCGGGCCGCTCAGCGCGAGATCGACCGGGCCGAGTTCGATGGCGGCATCGACCTGACGCTGCCCGCGGGCATTCAGCGGCTCGTCGGTGGGGAATCGTCCGGCTGCCATGGCATCGGTCATGGCGTGTGACACCAGGGTCAGCCGGACGACCTCACTCACGGGGAGAGAACTGCCCCTTGGACAGCATCGCGCTTACCCTCGAGCAGCCGCGACGCCAGTGCGCCGAACACCAACCCGATGGTCGCCCACATGACCACCTGCGTACCGAGCGAATACAGCCGGAACTCGTAGAGGTCGTCGGCAGAGAAGCCAGGGAAGATGATCGTGCCCGCGGCGTCGGTCACCGGCCCGGGAATCTCGTCGATCGTCGGCAGGATGAGGAACACGACCGCCATCGAGACGATGTAGTCGGCGGCTCCGATCAGCGTGGCGTTCCAGGCTCCGAACCTGGGTGCCAGCCGCCGGCCGAGCAACACCGATCCGACGAACAGACCGGCCGACAACACGACCATCAAGAGGTAGAGCAGCGTGCGCTGTTTGATCGTCTCGTCCAGGCTGGTCGCCGGCGGACTCGGCGGGTACTTCAGCGCGGGCACCACCCACACCGACAGCAGCATCCCACCGGCGATCAGTGCCGACAACGCACGGGCGGACAGATTGCCCACCCGGCCGTAGGTCAGGCAGAAGACGACCGCGAGCAGGGCACCCATGGCCAGCCCGAAGGCCAGCACGCCGAAGCCCATGCCGATATTCGACTGGATGCCGCGGGTGAACAGTTCGACACCGTGTTCGTGGCCGCCGTGCGAATGGCCCTCCACCGACTCGCGGGCGGCTCCGACACCGTCTTCGAAGTCGATGGCCCGGCCGATCACCGGTTCGATGAAGATCTTTGCGAAGAGAAAGGCGAACACGCCTGCCAGGGCGCCGGCCAGCAGGCCACGCCCGATGATGTGTTTTTCCATCGGTTTATCCTGTGTTGCCCTGAATCAGTGGCAGGGGAAGCCGAGCAGGTGCCGGGCGTCGTGCACGAACTCGTGCACATAGGTGTTGCTGCCGAACACCGAGGTGGCACCCTGGTCCATACCGACGAAGTACAGCACCAGCAGAGCCAGGAAAGCCGTCGCCGACAGCCACACCACCGCGCTCACGGCGGAGAGATCGATCGCGGGGACCCGTGTCTTGGGGGCCTCTGCAGAAGTCATGTCCAGTCCTTTCGGGATGTTGCGTCCCAGCTTCAAGGCAAAAACGGAGTCGGGTCTGACTTTCACAGTGGCGCGACCGTTCTGGATTTGCACCAGATTCCTCGTCCGTCGATTACAACATGCATGGTAGGCGCCATGCCCGGGTTCGGTGCACCCGGTACGGGAATTGCCGTGCACATCGGCACCCACCTGGTTGTTTGACCAAGCAAAGACCTGCCCCGCCACACCGAAACTGGGTGTTGCCTATGAATTAGAGCAACCACATAATTCTCCCCGTGACCCAACTCATACGTCGTGTCCGCACGTGTGCCATCGCACTTCTGGTCGTGCTGCCCTTCATCGCAGCGCCCACCGCGGCCGCCGACGCGCCGCGCATCACCGACATCCAGCATGTCAACGACCGCTGGGACAAGGTCTCGGTGTTCTCGCCCGCCATGAACAAGGTCGTCGTCAACGACGTGTTCAAAGCGCGGTCCTCGGGGGCGCCGACGTTCTACCTGCTGCCCGGCATCGACGGCGGTGACAATCTGGATCCCGGCGGCAACTTCGCTCCCGGTGCCAAGTCCTGGTTCGGCATGACCGACATCGCGGGCTTCTTCGGCAACAAGAACGTGAACGTGGTGTCCCCGTTGGGCGGCCAGTTCAGTTGGTGGACCAACTGGGTCAACGATGCCGACAAGCAGTATCAGACCTACATGACTTCCGAGCTGCCGCCGTTGATCAACAAGCAGTACAACACCAACGGCCGCAACGCCGTCGGCGGACTGTCCAGCACCGGCGGCACAGCCGTCGACTACGCCGTGCAGGCTCCCGGTCTGTTCCGCGCGGTCGCCTCCTACAGCGGCATGCTCAACCCGTCGGCCGATCCCGGGCAGGTGGGCATGACGATGATGGGCGGCGGCCTGAGCGCCGACAACATGTGGGGACCCGGCGGCGGACCGCTGTGGATCCAGCACGACCCGACACGCAACGTCGGCGCACTGAAGGGCACCGCCATCTATGTCGCCGCGTCCGGATCGGGCAATGTCGGCTCGGTGGACCGGCTGCCGGAAGGCTTCGGCCCGAATTTCACCGGCGGTCTGATCGAGCGCATCGTGGCAGACAGCACCAGGGCTTTCGCCGATGCCGCGGGTGCGGCCGGCGTGCCGGTCACCTACGTCGTGCGTCCCGACGGATCCCACACCTGGGGTCTGTTCGAGTCCGAGATGCAGGAATCCTGGAACACCACCGTCGGCCCCGCCTTGGGCGTCCGCTGAGTCGCCGCACGAGAATGGCCCCCCGCTCTCGCGGGGGGCCATTCTTTTCGAGCTCGGTTATTCGGCTGCCGTGGCGGCCAGGTCGGCCTCGGCCGGCCCCGTCTCCTTCGGGCGGCCGACGAACGTGAACTTCGCGTTCTCGCCCTGGCCTTCGCCGTCCCAGCCTTCGACGTCGACGGTGACGATCTGACCCGGCCCGACCTCGTCGAACAGGATCTTCTCGCTCAGCGCATCCTCGATCTCACGCTGGATGGTGCGACGCAGCGGGCGCGCACCGAGCACCGGGTCGAAGCCACGCTTGGCCAGCAGCGCCTTCGCCTGATCGGTGAGCTCCATGGCCATGTCCTTGGCCTTGAGCTGCTTGCCGACCCGGCCGATCATCAGTTCCACCATCTGGACGATCTCGTCCTGGGTGAGCTGGTGGAACACGATGATGTCGTCGATCCGGTTCAGGAACTCCGGGCGGAAGTGCTTCTTGAGCTCGTCGTTGACCTTGAGCTTCATCCGCTCGTAGTTGTTCTCACCGCCACCGGAGGTGAAGCCCAGACCCACCGCCTTGGAGATGTCGGAGGTTCCCAGGTTCGAGGTGAAGATCAGCACGGTGTTCTTGAAGTCGACCGTGCGGCCCTGACCGTCGGTGAGACGGCCGTCTTCGAGCACCTGCAGCAGGGTGTTGTAGATCTCCTGGTGCGCCTTCTCGATCTCGTCGAACAGCACCACGGAGAACGGCTTGCGGCGCACCTTCTCGGTGAGCTGGCCGCCTTCTTCGTAGCCGACGTAGCCGGGAGGGGCACCGAACAGCCGCGACGCGGTGAAGCGGTCGTGGAACTCGCCCATGTCGATCTGGATGAGCGCGTCGTCGTCACCGAAGAGGAACTCGGCCAGCGCCTTGGACAGCTCCGTCTTACCGACACCGGACGGGCCGGCGAAGATGAACGAGCCCGACGGGCGCTTCGGGTCCTTCAGGCCGGCGCGGGTACGCCGGATCGCCTTGGAGACGGCCCTGACGGCGTCTTCCTGGCCGATGATCCGCTTGTGCAGCTCGTCTTCCATGCGCAGCAGACGGGTGGTCTCGGCCTCGGTCAGCTTGAACACCGGGATGCCGGTCCAGTTGCCGAGCACCTCGGCGATCTGCTCGTCGTCGACCTCCGCGACCACGTCGAGATCACCTGAGCGCCACTGCTTTTCACGCTCGGCACGCTGAGCGACGAGCTGCTTCTCCGAGTCGCGCAGCCGGGCTGCCTTCTCGAAGTCCTGCGCGTCGATCGCCGATTCCTTCTCCCGGCGCGCGTCGGCGATCTTCTCGTCGAACTCACGCAGGTCCGGCGGCGCGGTCATCCGGCGGATACGCATCCGCGCGCCCGCCTCGTCGATCAGGTCGATCGCCTTGTCCGGCAGGAACCGGTCGTTGATGTAGCGGTCGGCCAGCGTCGCCGCGGCGACGAGTGCGCCGTCGGTGATGGAGACGCGGTGGTGCGCCTCGTAGCGGTCGCGCAGACCCTTGAGGATCTCGATGGTGTGTTCGACCGTCGGCTCGCCCACTTGCACCGGCTGGAACCGGCGCTCCAGGGCGGCGTCCTTCTCGATGTACTTGCGGTACTCGTCGAGGGTGGTGGCACCGATGGTCTGCAGCTCGCCACGGGCCAGCTTCGGCTTGAGGATCGACGCGGCGTCGATGGCACCCTCGGCGGCACCCGCGCCGACGAGCGTGTGCAGCTCGTCGATGAACAGGATGATGTCGCCGCGGGTGTTGATCTCCTTGAGCACCTTCTTCAGGCGCTCCTCGAAGTCACCGCGGTAACGGCTGCCTGCGACCAGCGAGCCCAGGTCGAGCGTGTAGAGCTGCTTGTCCTTCAGCGTCTCGGGGACCTCGCCGTGCACGATGGCCTGGGCCAGACCCTCGACGACGGCGGTCTTACCGACGCCGGGCTCACCGATCAGCACCGGGTTGTTCTTGGTGCGGCGGCTCAGCACCTGCATGACCCGCTCGATTTCCTTCTCGCGGCCGATGACGGGGTCGAGCTTGCCCTCCATGGCGGCGGCGGTCAGGTTGCGGCCGAACTGGTCGAGGACCAGCGAGGTCGACGGGTTACCCGACTCACCTCCGCGGCCTCCGGTACCGGCCTCGGCGGCTTCCTTGCCCTGGTAGCCGCTCAGCAGCTGGATGACCTGCTGGCGCACCCGGGTCAGCTCGGCGCCCAGCTTCACCAGCACCTGAGCGGCAACGCCTTCACCCTCACGGATCAGGCCGAGCAGAATGTGCTCGGTGCCGATGTAGTTGTGGCCCAGTTGCAGCGCCTCGCGCAGGGACAGCTCGAGCACCTTCTTGGCGCGCGGGGTGAAGGGAATATGTCCCGACGGGGCCTGCTGGCCCTGGCCGATGATCTCTTCGACCTGGCTGCGCACACCCTCCAGCGAGATGCCGAGAGATTCCAGGGACTTGGCTGCGACGCCTTCACCCTCGTGGATGAGGCCCAGCAGGATGTGCTCGGTGCCGATGTAGTTGTGGTTGAGCATCCGGGCTTCTTCTTGCGCCAGGACGACGACCCTGCGGGCACGGTCGGTAAATCTCTCGAACATCGGTGCTTACCTGCTCTTCCTGCTAAGGCCTTCTCACGAGACGCGGCTTGAGCTACCACCCACACGTCGCTTGCCGTCCACTCTAATGGGCCGTTGCGACGGGTGCGTGGCCTTGGTTGCGCTTCCAGAGAACCTCGACGCACCGGAAACCCAACCTGCACGCCCTGTACGACTGCGTGTTCTTGTGTAAACGCGCACGGAGTACCCGGTGTTACCCGGCCGGAGCGGGATTCCGCTTCGCCGTTAGCGAAAGGCCGTCCGACGGGATCTGCGGGCGTTATGACCTATTGGCAATCGCCGCCTATGTTGCTGCGTGGAAGGCGTCGATCACCTCGGCCGGGATGCGGCCGCGGGTCGACACATTGTGTCCGTTGCGGCGCGCCCATTCCCGAATGGCGGCGCTCTGCTCCCGGTCGATCGCGGCGCGACCTCGGCCGGACCCCGCGGAACGGCCGCGGCGGCGGCCACCGACGCGACGGCCGGCCTCCACCCACTGCTTGAGATCGTTGCGAAGCTTCGCGGCGTTCTTCGAGGAAAGGTCGATCTCGTAACTCACCCCGTCGATGGCGAATTCGACGGTCTCATCTGCCGCCGCTTCTCCGTCGAAATCATCGACAAGCGTGACAGTTACTTTCTTCGCCATTAGCTCACACTGACCCTTCGGTGGCTGTTGTTGTTCGATCCCGTCCCCAACGCAATATTTGCATAGGATCGGAATCCGAACAACAACTCACGCACCGCGTCGGAGCAGTTATCCCTGCCGGCGCACAATCGGGAACAAAACGGTCTCCCGAATCGACAGTCCCGTCAATGCCATCAGCAACCGGTCGATTCCCATTCCGGTGCCCGTGGTGGGCGGCATCGCATACTCCAATGCGGCAAGAAAGTCCTCGTCCAAGCGCATTGCCTCGTCATCGCCCGCGGCGGCAGCACGAGCCTGGTCTTCGAATCGCTCCCGCTGAATCACCGGGTCGATCAGTTCGGAGTAACCCGTCGCCAATTCGAATTTACGGATGTAGAGATCCCATTTCTCGGTCACTCCCGGAATACTGCGGTGTGCCCGCGTCAGCGGGGTGGTCTCCACAGGAAAGTCCCGCACGAACGTCGGCGCCCACAGGTGGTCTCCGACGGCGTGCTCCCACAGTTCCTCGATCAGCTTGCCGTGCCCGTATCCGCGATCGGTGGGAATCTCCAGACCTAGCCGATCGGCAATGGCCCACAAGTGCTCGACGGTCGTTTCCGGCGTGATCTCTTCACCCAGCGCCTCGGACAGCGACGGATACATTTGCAGCGTCTGCCATTCGCCGTCGAGGTCATAGGTACTGCCATCAGGCAATGGCACCAGCCGCGTGCCGATCGCCTCGTCGGCGACTTCCTGAATGATTTCGCGAGTCACCCGCGCAGAATCGTCGTAGGTGCCGTAGGCCTGATATGTCTCCAGCATCGCGAATTCCGGCGAATGGGTGGAATCCGCACCTTCGTTGCGGAAGTTGCGATTCAACTCGAAGACCTTCTCGAAACCACCCACGAGGCACCGTTTGAGGAACAACTCCGGGGCGATGCGCAGATACAGATCGGCGTCCAGCGCATTCGAGTGCGTCACGAACGGCCGGGCCGCCGCACCGCCGGCCAGGGTCTGCAACATCGGCGTCTCGACCTCGAGGAAGTCGCGGCGCTCCAGGGCAGACCGCACCGCTCGCACCACCGCGACACGCTGCCGGGCGATGGTTCGGGCCTCCGGCCGGACGATCAGGTCGACATAACGCTGCCGGACCCTGGTCTCCTCGCTCATTTCCTTGTGCGCCACCGGCAGCGGCCGCAACGCCTTCGACACGATTTGCCAGGAATCGGCGAGCACAGACAGTTCGCCACGGCGGGAACTGATCACCTGACCGTGCACGAACACGATGTCGCCCAGGTCGACGTCGGCCTTCCACGCGTCCAGCGATTCCTGGCCTACCTCGGCCAGGCTGATCATGGCCTGCAGCTGGGTGCCGTCGCCGTCCTGGAGGGTGGCGAAGCAGAGCTTCCCCGAGTTACGGGCGAACACCACCCGCGCGGCGACCCCGACCACGTCACCGGTCTGGGTGTCCACCTCAAGGTCGGGATAGGCCGCGCGCAACTCCGTCAGGGAGTGGGTGCGCGCCACCTCCACCGGGTACGGGTCGCGACCGTCGGCGAGCAGGCGCGCGCGCTTGGCCTGACGGATCCGGTACTGCTCCGGAAGGTCATCGGACTCGGTCGCGTCAGGGCGAGGCGCATCAGAACTCACGACGTGCCAGCTTAAATGAATTCGTGAGCCCGTCGTCGCACCCTGCCACCGAGGCCCTCCACCGGGAACGGCTGGACTGGCGTTTCAAGGGCATTCCGGTGGCCTGGCAGGACGTCACCGCCGCCGAGGTGCTGGCGGAAGCACCGCGTCTGTTCGACGCCGGGCCCACCGGGCCGGTCTGTGTGCTGCGGGACACCGCGCTGCGGCACAACGTCGACGTCATGGCGGCGTGGTGCCGGGACCGCGGTGTGCTGTTGGCCCCGCACGGCAAGACCCACATGTCACCCCAGCTGTTCTCCCGGCAGGCCGCCGCAGGCGCCTGCGCGGTGACGGTGGCCACCATCAGCCAGGCCCGGGTGTATCGGGCGTTCGGGGTGGCGGCCATCATTCTGGCCAACGAACTGGTCGACGCGCCCGGGCTGCGCTGGCTGGGCGCCGAGCTCGACGCCGACCCCGCCTTCAGCGCGGTGTGCTGGGTGGATTCGGTGCGCGGCGTGCGGCTGATGACCGACGCACTCTCCGGTGCCCACAGGCAGGTGGACGTCTGCGTCGAGGTCGGCATGCCGGGCGGCCGGACCGGCTGCCGCACCCCGGCCGAGGTGGACGAAGTGGCCCGCGCCGCGGCGGCGTCACCGCGGCTGCGGTTGGTCGGGGTGGCCGGTTACGAGGCCTCCCGCTCTCAGGACGTGAGCGTGGAGGCTGTCACGCAGGTGCGGGCCTACCTGGCCGGGATGCGGGCCACCGTGGCGCGGCTGGGGGCCCTGTTCCAGACGGACGAGGTGATCCTGACCGCGGGCGGCAGCACCTACCCCGATGTGGTCGCCGACGAACTGGCCGGGGCGGCGCCGCGGGTGCTGCTGCGCAGCGGCTGCTATCTGACACACGACGACGGGCTGTACGCCGCGACGTCACCGCTGGCGCTGCGACCGGCCCTGCAGGTGTGGGCGCCGGTGGTGTCCCGGCCGGAGTCCGGCCTCGCGCTGGTCACCATGGGCCGGCGAGACGTGTCGTTCGACGCCGGCATGCCGGTCCCCCTGCACCTTCCGGGGGCGACGGTCACCAAACTCAACGACCAGCACGCGTTCCTGGCGCCGGCCGGGCACGCGGCCGACGTCGGCGACTGGCTGGCGTTCGGGGTCTCGCACCCGTGCACGACGTTCGACAAATGGCCGTTGATCCCGGTGCTCGACGACGAGGACCGGGTGGTGGACCTGGTCCGGACGTTCTTCTAGGTCGCCCGGCGCGCCCGGATGTCCCGGTTGCGTTCGTAGACCAGCCGCAGGCCGTCCAGGGTCAGGTTCGGTTCGTAGTGCTCCACGGTGCGCAGGTCCGGCAGTACCAGTGGCGCGGAGTGTCCCGTCGCCACCACCGCGACGTCGCTGCCCCCGAATCCTTCGACATCGGAACGGACCCGGCTCACCAGTCCGTCGACCAGCCCGGCGAACCCGAACACGGCGCCGGCCTGCATGCACTCCACGGTGTTCTTGCCGATCACCGATCGCGGCCGGGTCAGCTCCACGCGGCGCAGTGCGGCCGAGCGGGCGGCGGCGGCATCCGAGGACACCTGCACGCCGGGGGCGATGGCACCGCCGAGGAACTCCCCCTTGGCCGACACCACGTCGACACAGATCGACGAACCGAAGTCGACCACGATCGCCGCGGAGCCGTACTTCTGAAAGGTGGCCAGGCAGTTGACGATACGGTCGGCCCCGACCTCCTTGGGGTTGTCGACCAGCAGCGGGATCCCGGTGCGCACACCGGGTTCGATCAGCACGTGCGGGACCGCGGGCCAGTACTGCTCGAGCATGAGCCGTATCTCATGCAGCACCGAGGGCACCGTGGACAGAGCGGTGGCACCGGTCAACTGCTCGGTGGCATCGCCGATCAGCCCGTCGATGGTGAGCGCCAGTTCGTCTGCGGTGACTTCGGATTCGGTCCTGATCCGCCAGGTCTGCGTCACCTTGGCGTGGTCACCGGAGCCGGACATCAACCCGACCACCGTGTGGGTGTTGCGGACGTCGATCGCGAGCAGCATCAGCGCGGCGACAGCAGGCCGGAGGCGTCGGCCGGCACGTAGGCGGGATCGCAGCCCAGATCGATCTGGCGATTGTCGGCGTCGACGAACACGATCCGGGGCTGGTACTCCCGGGACTGCGCATCCTCCATGGCGCCGTAGGCGATCAGGATCACCAGATCGCCGGGATGCACCAGATGCGCTGCCGCGCCGTTGATCCCGATCACACCGCTGCCCCGCGCACCGGTGATGGCGTAGGTCACCAACCGGTTGCCGTTGTCGATGTCGACGATGGTCACCTGCTCGCCTTCGAGCAGATCGGCGGCCTCCATCAGATCCTCGTCGATGGTCACCGACCCGACATAGTGCAAGTCGGCCTGCGTCACCGTGGCGCGATGGATCTTGGACTTGAGCATGGTGCGCAACATTCAGTTCCTCCAGGGCAATTCGTGTTCGTCGTACTCGACGTCGGGGCCGGGTCCCGATGGCGCACCGATGTCGATGGCGATGTTGTCCAGCAACCGGGTACCGCCGAGCCGGCCCGCCACCAGCATCCGGGCCCGGCCACGCTCCGGGGCAGGACCCAGCCAGACGTCGCGCACCTCGAGATACTCGACCTCGATGGCAGGCACCTCGTCGAGCACGGCGCGCGCGGCGTCCAGCGCCGACTCGACACCCTCACCCGCACCGTACATTCCGGCCAACAGTGCCGCCGACAACGCACTGGCCTGTTCGCGGTCACCGGCACCGAGATACCGGTTGCGTGACGACATGGCCAGCCCGTCCGCCTCACGCACGATCGGCACCCCGGTGATGCGGGTGCCGAGGTTGAGATCGTCGGCCATCTGCCGGATCAGTACCAGCTGCTGATAGTCCTTCTCGCCGAAATACGCACGGTCGGGCGAAACGATCTGCAGCAGTTTCATGACCACCGTCAGCATGCCGGCGAAATGTGTTGGCCGCGAAGCGCCTTCGAGCTCCGATCCGAGCGGTCCCGGGTGCACCGAGGTGCGTGGTCCGGCGGGATACATCTCGGCGGCACTCGGGGTGAACACCACGTCGACGCCCTCGCCGCGCAGCGCCTCGAGGTCGGCGTCCAATGTGCGCGGGTAGGCGTCGAGGTCCTCGCCGGCACCGAACTGCAACGGGTTCACGAAGATCGACACCACCACCACCGAGCCCGGCACCTGCTTGGCCGTCCGGACCAGGCTCAGATGTCCCTCGTGCAGCGCCCCCATGGTGGGTACCAGCGTCACCCGTCGCCCGGTGGTCCGCAGCGCCCGGCTGAGGTCGGCCACGTCGGCGGGGCGGGTGTAGACGTTGAGTTCACCCGCCGTGAAACGCGGCGGTTTGGGCGCTGTCACTGCTGATCGTCCTTCGTGAGCACGTCGAACACATCCTTCGGTGCGTGCGACCGCTGGGCGGTGCGCAGTGAGTTGGCCCGATAAGCTTGTGCCAGTTCGGGATCGGTCTCCAAGAGCGAGAGCAGGTGGCCGGCCACCGCGGCCGCGTCACCCCGGGCCACCGGTCCGGTGAGGGCCGACTGCCCACGCTGCAGCGCGTTGTCCAACGATGCCCGCGCCAGGGGACCGACGATCCGTTCGGCCAGCCCTCCGGGTGCGTCGCCGACCAGTTCCTGACCGAGCAACTCCTGACCGCGCAACGCATTGCGCAGTGCGGCAAGGGAGTCCAGAACCACGGTGACGAGGTGATTGCTGGCGTGCGCCAACGACGCGTGATACAGCGTGCGGGCGTCCTCGCGCACCCGGAAGGGTTCGCCGCCGATCTCCAGCACCAGCGCCTGCGCGACGGCATACCCGATCTCGTCGGCCGCGGTGACACCGAAGCAGGTGTCGGGCAACCGGGCGATGTCCTCGTCGGATCCGGTGAACGTCATCGCCGGGTGGATGGCCAGCGGGATGCAACCCTGTTCGGTCAGTGGCGCCAACACCGCGACACCGTTGGCGCCCGACGTATGGGCGACGATGGTGCCCGGCCGGACCGATTCGGTGGCGGCCAAGCCCGAGACCACCGTCGCCAGTTCCGAGTCCGGGACGGCGAGCAGCAGCAGTTCGGCGCGGGCCGCGACATCATGGACGGGCACCACCGCGGTGTCGGGCAACCGCCGGGCCGCCCGGTCCAGGGACGCCTGCGATATGGCGCTGCACGCGACCACGACGTGGCCGGCCCGCTCGAGTGCCACGCCGAGCGCCGACCCGACCCGGCCGGCGGACACCACCCCGACCGTCAGCCGCGCCGGGCGCAGCCCATCGGGGCGATCCCATGCGGGCTCCGACGCCGAAGGGGACTGCACCATCGCAGTGACCTCGCAAATGTCTCAGAAATTTCGTTCCGGTCCTGCTCTGCAGGTACCGGACGGTCGCCAAGAGCGTAGCTCACTCCTCGCGGCGGCGACGCCGCCCACCTTCGGTACTACCCGTCTGCAACCGCGACAGCAGCTCCGACACGGGCTGACCACCCGCGTGCTGGCCGACCGGCTCCTCGGGCGCCTCCTGCTCGGGTGGCTGGGGGTCGTCGGCGCTACGGTGCCGGGCCGAGCGCCGTGGCTCCGGCGGGGCCGGCGGCGGCGGTGACGTGGCCAGCGTGGGCGCCGGGGCGGGGTCGGCCGGTGCGGGCTGACGCGCGGCCCACGGCGGGACCTCGGGGTCGGTTCCGGAATGCCGGCCGCGACGGGTCTGCACCGGCGGCGGGGTCATCGCGGGCCCGGGATGGACGGGTGCCGCCGGCGGCGGCGCGACAGGCTGCGGCGTGACAGGCGGCGGCGTGACAGGAGGCGGGGTCGGGGCGGGCTGGACGGGCGGGGCCACCCAGTTGCTGCCCGGGGCACCGGCCGGGATGAAGACGCCCTCGGCGGGCACCGGTTGCCAGTCGGCCGCCGGCTGACGTGGCGCCGGCGGCGGGGGTGGCGGCGGGCTCCACGCCGGCTGGGGTTGGCTCGGAGGCGGAGGCGGGGGCGGCACCGGCGTGGGCTGAATCGGGGGCTGCCACACCGACTCTCGCGCGGGTGCGGGCTGCTCTGCCTCGCCCGCCCTGCGGTGTGCACCGCCGACGGGTTGCGACTGGCCCCATTGATACTCCGGCACAGGGGGTTCGACGGGCACGTCGATGATCGGGCTTTCCTCGGTGCGCGGATCCGTCTCCCGGCGGTGCTCGACGTCGATGCGGCTGGCGATGACCCGCCCGGCCGGGCGATCGGTCTCCAGAGCGGGCCGCTGATCGAGATCGGTGTCGAACAGGATCTCCAGATTGTTGCGCAGGGCCGCCAACTCGGCTCGCAGCGCGGCCACCTCGTCGGCGGCCTGGGCGCGCAACTCGGCGGCCAGTTCCCGGCGCAGCTGGGACTCCACCGCGAGCTCGTACTCCCGGCGAGCCGAGATCTCCCGATCCAGCTGAAGGTCGTAGACGAGTTTGAGATCACGCACCTTGGCCTGATCGACATCGCTCTGCCTGCGGTAGATCACTGAGACGAAAGCGGCGACCACCGCGGCCCACAACGCCAGCACGACTGCGAGTTTGAGCAACTCGACCCGATTGGTGAACACCAGCACCGAGCTGGCGACGATGGCCAGCACCAGCAACACCGACAGCAGGATCCATCCCGGCCTGCGGGAAACGCGCCGAGCGCGCATGCCGCGGGACGGATCGGTCATGGGCTGACTGTACCGGTCACAGTTCACATCGCGTGTCGACCCATGCGGCGATTCGGCGGCGATTCGACTACTCCGGGGCCGCGTCCCACGGCTCCTCAGGGTCGTCCGGGGACTTGCAGCAATGCTCCAACCACAACGCCGCGACCACCAGCGCCAGCGCGCACAGCGCGGCGACCCCGGCACCCGGGATGTCCTCGTGCGGGATCCGGACTCCCCAGCGCGGCACCAGATAACCCAGAACGCCCAGCCACCAGCCGAACACCAGCGCACCCAGCCAGGCGGACGCTTTCGCGATCACCACCGAACGGGCCACGGCGAGCGGGTGCAGTCTTCCGCCGCCCACCCCGATCAGTCCATCGCGGATCCGGGCCCGCACCACGTACGCCCAGCCGGCTTCCGCACCGGCCATCGCGAGCAAGGACACCCCGGTCCACAACGTGATCGGAGGGAACCACCGGTACAGCCAGACCACCAACAGGTATCCGATGATGGCCGCCGCCACCGCGGCGTACAGCAGATCGCGCCGCCGGGTCGGGCCCATCAGGCGCTCAGCACCAGGTCGGTGGGCCGGACCCCGGCACGTTCTTCTGGGTCCAGTCCGTCGAGCAGGTCGGCCAGCGGGCGGTCGATCCCCGACACCCACAGCCGGGCCGCCGGGTCCGCGGCCAGCCATGGAATCAGCACGAATGCGCGCTGATGGGCGTACGGGTGCGGCAGCGTGAGCTCGGGATCCGTACTGCGCACCTGGGCCTGCCCGTCCCGGCAGGTGATCACGTCGACATCGAGGGTGCGTGGGCCCCAGTGGATTTCGCGTACCCGACCGGACGCAGTCTCCAGGTCCTGCCCGCGCCGCAGCCAGTCGATCGGGGCGGCGCCGGCGTCTTCGGCAATGACCACCGCGTTGAGGAACGGGCCCTGCTCGACCCCACCCCAGGCGTCGGTCTCATACACCGGGGACACCGCGGCCACGGCCGTGCCCAGACCGTCGACCACCGACTGCAGATGCGCGAGCCGATCCCCCAGGTTGGATCCGATGGACAGCACGGCGCGGGTCACTGCCGCTCCCGCGCCGCGCGCCGCGCCCCGCCCGCCCCCCCCGCGGGGCACCGGGTTTGTGCACCACGACCTCGACGGCGTGCACCCGGGCGTCGGTCATCACATCGTCGGCGATCTCGGCCGACACCGTCTCGATCAGATTGCGCGGCGGCCCGGCCACGATGTCGGCGGCCCGCTGGGCCAGCGCACCGTAATCCAGCGTGTCGGCCAGGTCGTCACTGGCGGCGGCCGCCGCGAGGTCCACCCAGACGGTCAGGTCGACGACGAAGTCCTGCCCATCCCGGCGCTCGTGCTCGAACACCCCGTGATGTCCACGGACGGTCAAGCCGCGCAGTTCGATTCGATCAGCCATCGTGCCCTCCCCAAGCCTCCACTACCTTCAGCGCATCGACCGAGGCCCGCACATCGTGCACCCGGACTCCCCAGGCGCCGTCGCGGGCGGCCAGCGCGGAGATCACCGCGGTCGCGGTTTCGCGGCCCGCGGGGGGCCGAGGTTCGGCGTCGGCGCCGGCCAGCAGGGTCCCCAGGAAGCGCTTGCGGGACGCGCCGACGAGCACCGGGATGCCGGTGCCGACGAACTCCGGCAGCGCCCGCAACAGTGCCCAATTGTGTTGGGCGGTCTTGGCGAAACCCAGACCCGGGTCGATGATGAGGTTGCCCACCTCGACGCCGGCCGCCACCGCCGCGTCGACGCTGCGCATCAGTTCGTCGCGCACCTGCGCCACCACATCGGTGTAGCGGGGCACCTCATGGGGCCGGTCCGCCCCGACGGAGCGCCAGTGCATCAGGATCCACGGCACCTGGGCCTGCGCGATCAGGCCGGCCATCGCCGGATCGGCCCGGCCGCCGGACACATCGTTGACGATCTGGGCGCCCGCGGCCAGCGCCGCTTCGGCCACCGCGGCGTGCATGGTATCGATACTGAGTGTGATGCCTTGCGCGGCAAGCTCTTTGATGACGGGCACTACCCGGCCGATCTCGACGGCCGCATCCACCCGGGTGGCCCCGGGCCGGGTCGATTCGCCACCGACATCGATGACAGCGGCCCCGTCGGACACCAGTTGCAGCGCGTGGGCGACGGCTCGGTTCCGGTCGAGGAACTGCCCACCGTCGGAGAACGAGTCGTCGGTGACGTTGACGACACCCATCACAACCGGGGCGACGAGATCACGACCGGCGTTCACTTGCGCAGGATCAGTTCCAGTGCCTCGGCCCGGGACGCCTTGTCCGTCTTGAACTGTCCGCGGACCGCAGACGTCGTGGTGACCGCACCGGGTTTGCGCACCCCGCGCATCGCCATGCACAGGTGCTCGGCTTCGACGACGACGATCGCCCCGCGCGGGTCGAGCTTGCGCATCAGCGCGTCGGCGATCTGGGCGGTCAGCCGCTCCTGAACCTGCGGGCGCTTGGCGTAGAGGTCGACCAGACGGGCGATCTTGGACAGCCCGGTGACCCGGCCGTCCAGGCCCGGGATGTAGCCGACATGCGCCACCCCGTGGAAGGACACCAGATGGTGCTCGCAGGTGGAGTACATCGGGATCTGCTTCACGAGGACGAGTTCGTCGTGCTGCTCGTCGAAAGTGGTGTTGAGCACCGCGTCGGGATCGGTGTACAGCCCGGCGAAGATCTCCCGGTAGGCCCGGGCCACCCGCGCCGGAGTGTCGATCAGACCGTGCCGATCGGGGTCCTCGCCGACGGCGAGCAGCAGTTCACGTACGGCGGCCTCGGCGCGTGGCTGGTCGAAATCACGCTTGGCAGCGGTGACGTCGCTCGCCGTCATCGGCGCTCCTCGGGGGCCTGTTCTCCGTGTGTGGGCGGGTACTGCGGATACGGCTGCTGCTGCGGGGGCGGCGGGTAGCCGGGCTGCTGATGCTGCTGCGGCGGTCCCGGGGGATACCAGTGACCCTGCTGCTGCGGGGGCTGGTCGCGGGGCGGCCAGCCGGGGGCGTGCCAGCCCGCGGGTGCGCCGTAGTTGGGCTGCGCGCCGTTGGGAACGCCGTTGGTTCCGTTGGTCCCGTTGGTGTGACCGGCGCCGTTGGCGTTGCCGTTCTGTGCCGCGGCCTCCGCGGCTTTGGCGCTGGCCGCGGCGATTGCCGCCTTGAACGCCGGCTCCTGGACCGGGGGCGGCCATGGCTCGCCACGCTCGATGGCGATCTCGCCTGGGGTCTTGATCGGCGGCTTCTCCGACGGGATGCGCCCCCCGAAGTCGTCGAACATGGTGAGACGAGGCCGCTTCTTCACGTCGACGAGGATTCGCTCCAGGTCGGGGCGGTGCAGCGTTTCCTTCTCCAGCAGTTCGAGCGCGAGGATGTCGAGCACATCGCGGTACTCGGTGAGCACCTCCCACGCCTCGGTGTGTGCGGCCTCGATGAGCTTGCGGACCTCGTCGTCGATGTCGCGGGCGACCTCGTGGCCGAAATCGCTCTGGGTGCCCATGGTGCGGCCGAGGAACGGGTCGCCGTGTTCGGTGCCGTAGCGCACCGCACCCAGCTTGGGGCTCATCCCGTGTTCGGTGACCATGGCGCGGGCGACCTTCGTCGCGTTCTCGATGTCGGACACCGCACCGGTGGTCGGCTCCCGGAAGATCAGTTCTTCGGCGGCACGGCCGCCGATGGCCATCACGAGGCGCGCGATCAACTCGGAGCGCGTCTGCAGTCCCTTGTCGTCATCGGGGACGGCCACCGCGTGCCCGCCGGTGCGGCCGCGGGCCAGGATGGTGACCTTGTACACGGGATCCAGGTGCGGCATCGCCCAGCCGGCCAGGGTGTGCCCGGCCTCGTGGTAGGCGGTGATCTTCTTCTCGAACTCGCTGATGATGCGGCCCTTGCGGCGCGGTCCACCGATCACCCGGTCGACGGCCTCTTCCAGGGCCGGGCCGGTGATGACGGTGCCGTTCTCGCGGGCGGTGAGCAGCGCGGCCTCGTTGATGACGTTGGCCAGGTCGGCGCCGGAGAACCCGACGGTGCGCTTGGCCAGCCCTTCCAGGTCGGCATCGGGAGCGATCGGCTTGCCCGCCGAGTGCACCTTGAGCACCGCGCGGCGGCCGGCCAGGTCCGGGCTGGAAACCGGGATCTGGCGGTCGAAGCGGCCGGGACGCAGCAGCGCCGGATCGAGGATGTCGGGCCGGTTGGTGGCCGCGATCAGGATGACGCCCTGGCGTTCACCGAAGCCGTCCATCTCGACGAGCAGCTGGTTGAGGGTCTGCTCGCGCTCGTCGTGCCCGCCGCCGAGGCCCGCGCCACGCTGGCGGCCGACGGCGTCGATCTCGTCGACGAAGATGATGCACGGGCTGTTCTGCTTGGCCTGTTCGAACAGGTCGCGCACCCGGGAGGCGCCGACGCCGACGAACATCTCGACGAAGTCGGAACCCGAAATCGTGAAGAACGGAACTCCCGCTTCGCCGGCCACGGCGCGCGCCAGCAGGGTCTTGCCGGTGCCGGGCGGACCGAACAGCAGCACGCCCTTGGGGATCTTGGCCCCGAGCGCCTGGTAGCGGCTGGGGTTCTGCAGGAAGTCCTTGATCTCGTACAGCTCTTCGACGGCCTCGTCCACACCGGCCACGTCGGCGAAGGTGGTCTTGGGCATGTCCTTGCCGAGCTGCTTGGCCTTCGACTTGCCGAAACCGAAGCCCATCCGGCCGCCGGTCTGCATGCGGGAGAACATCACGAACAGGCCGACCAGCAGCAGCAGCGGCAGCATGTAGATCAGCAGCGAGCTGAGCAGGCTGCTCTGGTTGACCACCGTGTTGGTCTTCGCGTTCTTCGCGGTCAGCGCGTTGAACAGGTCGACACCGAACCCGTTGGGGTACTTGGTGATGATCTTGTCGCTGTTCTCGGTGTCGCCGTTGCCCGACTTCAGCTCCAGACGGACCTGCTGTTCGCGGTCGTCGATCTGGGCGCTCTTGACGTTGTCGGCGCTGATCTGCGCCATCGCCACCGATGTGTCGACGGGTTTATACCCGCGGGTGTCATCGCTGAAGTAGAAGAAGGACCAACCCAGCAGCAACACCACCGCGATCGCGGTGAGGGTGCGGATCACGTTTTTTCGGTTCATCGATGTCATTCGCCGGCAGGTGCGAGCCGGCCCGGTCCTTCCAATGAGCGCAGTTGAGAACTTTCAGGCTACCGCTATGCCAACGATCAGCAGTTCCCACCGTGAGATCCGCGTGTGCTTTGGTGGATCGGTGCTCACCCCGACCCTGCGGTCAGTCCGAACCAACGGCGTCACCCTGCGGATTCTCGAGGCCGGCGAGCGGGGTGCACCCGTCGTGGTGCTGGCCCACGGCTTCCCGGAACTCGCGTATTCGTGGCGCCACCAGATCCCGGCGCTGGCGGCGGCCGGCTATCACGTCATCGCCCCTGACCAGCGCGGCTATGGCGGCTCGTCGCGCCCCGGTGCCATCGAGGACTACGACATCGTGGCGCTGACGGGTGACCTCGCGGGCCTGCTGGATGACGTCGGCGCCGAACGCGCGGTGATGATCGGCCACGACTGGGGTTCGCCGGTGGTGTGCAACTTCGCGCTGCTGCACCCGGACCGGGTGGCGGCGGTGGCCGCGCTGAGCGTGCCTCCGGTGCCGCGGGCGACCGAACCGCCGACCCGGATCTGGCGCCGGCTGGTCGGGGACGGGTTCTTCTACATCCTGCATTTCCAGGAACCCGGGGTGGCCGACGGGCAGATGGCCCGCGACGTCCGCGACACCATGGCGCGGATGGTCGTCATGCAGGGAATCACCGCGCCGGCCACCGAGTTGGCCGACCAGCCGCTGCCGCCGCTGCCGGACTGGATCAGTTCCGAGGAGTTCGACCACTACGTGGCGGCGTTCGAGCGGACCGGGTTCACCGGCCCGCTGAACTGGTACCGGAATTTCGACCGGAACTGGGAACTCACGGAGGTGACCCCGGCCACGACCATCGCCGTGCCAACCCTGTTCCTGGCCGGCAGCGCCGACCCGGTGCTGACGTTCACACCGCGCCACCGCGTGCACGACGTGGTCACCGGCGACTACCGCGAGGTGCTGCTCGACGGCGCCGGGCACTGGTTGCAGCAGGAGCGCGCGCAAGAGGTCAATGCGGTGCTACTGGAATTCCTGGCCGGACTGAACTGATCTAGCTGGGCGAACCAAGGCAGCCGCTAGGGTGCGAACATGCCCCTTGCACACCGTGCACCGGTCCGGATCTGCCTCGCCGCGATCGCTGCGGCACTTGCCCTGGGTGTCACCGCGTGTGACTCCACGCCGCCGTCCCCGAAGTCCTCCGACGCCGGCGCGACACGGCAGGTGACGGTGGTCGGGAGCGGCAAGGTCCAGGGCACCCCCGACACCTTGACGGTGTCGGCGTCCATGGAGGCGACGGCGCCCGACATCACCGCGGCGCTGAACCAGACCAGCCAGCGTCAGCAGGCGGTCATCAACGCCCTCGGTGGTGCCGGCATCGACAAGAAGGACATCAGCACCTCGCAGGTGTCGCTGCAACCGCAGTACAACATCGACGGCTCCACCATCTCCGGGTACCGGGCCGGCAATTCCATCGACGTGAAGATCCGCAAGGTCGACACGGCGTCGAACATCTTGGCGCTCATCACCAACAACGGCGGTGACGCCACCCGGATCAACTCCGTCACCTACTCGATCGAGGACGATTCGCAGTTGGTGAAGGACGCCCGCGCACGTGCCTTCAACGACGCGAAGGACCGCGCCGATCAGTACGCGCAACTGTCCGGACTGTCGCTGGGCAAGGTCATCTCCATCTCCGAAGTTTCAGGGTCCCCGGGCCCCAACCCACCCACCCCGACACCGATGCCACGCGCCGCGATGGCCGAGGCCGTGCCGCTGGAACCCGGTCAGCAGACCGTCGGGTTCTCCGTGACGGTGGTCTGGGAGCTGACCTAACCCGCGGGTGCGATGTCGACCGGGATGCCGTTGAGCACCGCGGTGCCCGACAACGGATCCAGCGCGCGGCCGTCGTTGAGCTGATTGACGTTCACCCCGGGCTCGGCCCCCGCGACACCCAGCCGGGTGCCCCCGCGGTCATGACCCCAGCCGTGCGGCAGCGACACGACACCGCGGCGCATGCCCGCCGTCACCTCCACCGGCGCGATCAGTTCACCACCGGGCCCGCGCACCTTCGCGGAATCGGTCAGGCCGAGCTCGGCGGCATCGTCGGGGTGCACCTGCAGCGTGCACCGGTTGGAGCCGCCGGTCAGCGTAGCGACGTTGTGCATCCAGCTGTTGTTGGACCGCAGGTGACGGCGACCGATGAGCACGTACGCCTCCGCGGGACGGTCCAGCGCCGCCCGTAACCGGGCGGTGTCGGCGACCAACGCCTGCGGCGCCAGCTCCACCTTTCCCGACGGAGTCGAAATCACCTGCGCCAAGCGGGGTTTCAGAGGTCCCAGGTCGATTCCGTGCGGTGACGCCTGCAGCCGGGCCAGGGTGAGGCCGTCAGCGTCGGCGCCGAACCCGTCGCCGTACGGGCCGAGGCGCAGCATCATGTCGAGCCGGCGTTCGTAGCCACGCGTCCCGGTCAGCGCAGCGGTCAGTTCCGCTACCGGCCTGCCGTGCACCGCCGAGTTCGGGTCGGCGGTCGCCTTGGCCAGCGCCCCGGCGATCACCTGGTCATCGACCAGACCGGGATCGCCGTGCGGGCCCACCCCGTACAGGATCAGCGCCACCCGGGACAGGATCTCGGCCTCGTCGGGCCGCCCGTCGGCGGCCGGCAGCACGGGCGGGGTGTAGCGCGCGTTGTTGCGCACCGCCAGGTTGTTCAGCGCGAAATCGAAATGCGGGCTGGCCGAGGGCGGTGGCGGGGGCAGGATGACGTCGGCGTGCCGGGTGGTCTCGTTGAGGTACGGGTCGACCGACAGCATGAACCCGATACCCGACAGCGCGCGATCGAGCCGGGCGCCGTCGGGCGCCGACAGCACCGGATTGCCTGCGATCGTGATGAGCGCCTTGAGTTGGCCGTCCCCGGGGGTGTCGATCTCCTCGGCCAGGGCCGCGGCGGGCAGTTCGGAGAGCGTCTCGGGATGCCCGGAGACCCTGCTGTGCCACCGGCCGGTGACGAATCCGCGGCCGGGCCCCGGCTTCTTCGGCGCGGGCGCGGCGGCACCGAGGGGGAACATCGCGCCACCGGGTGCGTCGAGATTGCCGGTCAGGATGTTCACGACGTCCACGAGCCAGCTGCCCATGGTCCCGAATTCGACTGTGGACGTGCCGATTCGGCCGTAGACGGCGGCCGACGGCGCCGTCGCGATGTCGCGGGCCAGCTCCCGGATATCGGCGGCCGGTACGCCGCAGTGCTCGGCGACGGTCTCCGGCGCGAAATCCGCGGCCAGTGCGCGGACCTCGTCGACACCGTTCACCAGTGCGGCGATCTCCCCGAGATCGGCGAGTCCCTCGTCGAACAGCACGTGCACGACGGCGAACAGCAGCGCCGCGTCGGTGCCGGGTCGGGGCGCGATGTGCCGGTCCGCGAGCGCGGCGGTTCGGGTGCGGGCCGGGTCGATGACGGTGAGCCTGCCGCCGCGTTTGCGCAGGGCCCGCAGCTTGCCGGGGAAGTCGGCGGCGGTGGCCAGCGAGCCGTTGGACACCATGGGGTTGGCGCCGATGACCACCAGATGATCGGTGCGATCGATGTCGGGCACCGTGAATGCGACCGGGCTGCCGAACATGAAGCCCAGCGACACGTGTTTGGGCATCTGGTCCAGCGTGCTCGCGGAGAACACCTGCCGGGTTCCCAGCGCCTTGACGATCACCGGGGCGTACAGCGACCCGGCCACGGTGTGCGCGTTCGGATTACCCAGGTACACACCGACCGATGCCCCGCCATGGGCGGCGACGGCACCACCGAGGCCGGCGGCGACCGCGTCGAACGCCTCGTCCCAGGTGGCGTCGACCAGTTCCCCGTCGCGTCGGATAAGGGGGCCGCTCAACCGGTCCGGGTCGTTGTCCAGGCCGGGCAGGCTGGCCCCTTTGGGGCAGATGAAGCCGGCACTGAACACGTCGTCGGCGTCACCGCGGGCGTGGGTGACCTTGCCGTCCTCGATGGTCAGCACCAACCCGCAGGTGGCTTCGCACAAGGGGCAGATCCGAAGGGCTGATTCGGTCATGACCGCATTCTGCGCCGTTTACGGGTGCTCGTACACCTTGGGTTCGAGAGTGCCGATGAACGGCAGGTCCCGGTAGCGCTCGGCGTAGTCCAGGCCGTACCCGACGACGAACTCGTTGGGGATGTCGAACCCGATGTGCGGGATGTCCACGTCGGCGCGCACCGCATCGGGCTTGCGCAGCAGCGCGCACACGCTCAGCGAGCGCGGCCGCCGGGTCGCCAGGTTGCGCAACAGCCACGACAGGGTCAGCCCGGAATCGACGATGTCCTCGACGATCAGCACGTGCCGGTCGTTGATGTCGCGGTCGAGGTCCTTGAGAATGCGGACCACCCCCGAGGACGAGGTGGACGACCCGTACGAGCTGACGGCCATGAACTCCAGCTGGGTGGGCAGCGGGATGGCGCGGGCCAGGTCGGTGACGAACATCACCGCACCTTTGAGGACCGTCACCAGCAGCAGATCGTCCCCGCCCTCGACGAGCGGGCCGTAATGGGCGGCGAGGTCGGCCGCGAGTTCGGCGGTGCGCGTCTGGATCTGCTCTTCGGTGTACAGCACCGACTTGATGTCACCGGGATACAACTCGGCAGCGGAATGCGCAGGCACGCCCACAGCGTGCCACGTCGAGCCGTTGTGTTCCAACAAATCCCCGTCGCTGCGCTCGTGCCGGATCAGACCGGCTCGGTGTGCATCGTCAGCACTCCGTCGCGGCGGGATGCGAACAGCCGGGCGTGGCGCAGGTCCGACCCGACGGCCACCCCACCCTGCCCGCGCCAGGCGGTGACCAGCGCGTCCACCCCGTGGATCTGGATTGCGCTCAGGTCTACGGCGCCTTGTTCGAGCAGCCACAGCCGGATCACCCGTCGGCGCACCGCGGCAGGCAGCGCGGCCAGCGCGCCGGCCACCAGGCCGTCGTCGCGTGCCATGTCCGGCAGCGCCCGCTCGGCGAGGGTGTCCAGTGCCTCGGTGTCCTCGCGCAGCGCGGCGGCGGTGCGGGACAGCGCGCCGGCGACCCCGCCGCCGAGTACCTCCTCCAGCAGCGGCAGCACCTCGGTGCGCAACCGGACCCTGGTGTAGCGGGGATCGGCGTTGTGCGGGTCCTCCCACGGCGTGAGTCCGAGCTCGGCGCATGCGGCCCTGGTGCGCTCGCGCCGCACCCCGAGCAGCGGGCGCGCCCACGGGTCGTCGAACGCCCGCATGCCTGCGATCGATCTCGCGCCCGACCCACGTCCCAGCCCGAGCAGCACCGTCTCGGCCTGGTCGTCGAGGGTGTGCGCCAGCAGGACCGGCAGCCCGTCGCGCGCGTCGTCCAGGGCCTGATATCTGGCCGTCCTGGCCGCGCCCTCCGGGCCGCCCGCGGTACCGACTTCGACGCCGAGCACTTGTGCGGCAACACATCCCAACGCCAGGGCCTGTTCTTGGGCGGCGCGCGCGACGGCGGCCGATCCGGGCTGTAGGCCGTGGTCGACGATCAGCGCGACGGTGGGACGCAGCGCCGCCGCCACGGCGGTCAGAGCCAACGAGTCGGCGCCACCGGACAGTCCGACGCACCAGCGCTCGGGTCCGTGCGCCGATGCGAACGCCCGGACCACGGCGCGCAGCTCGGCTACAGCACCCGGTCGATCCACCGTTGCGGCTCTTCGATTTCCGGGGGTAGGGGCAGCGTCTCGGCGTTGGTCCAGATGGTGTTGAACCGGGACATCCCGACCCGACCCACCACCTCGTCGACGAAGGCCTTGCCGCGGGTGTACTGGTTCATCTTCGCGTCGAAGCCCAGCAGGGCCCGGACGATCCGTTGCAGCGGAGGCTGTTTGCGTTGCCGCCGGTCATCGAAGCGCGCGCGGATGGTGGTCACCGACGGCACCACCGCGGGCCCGACGGCATCCATCACGTGTTCGGCATGGCCTTCCAGCAGAGTGCCCAGCACCAGTAACCGGTCCAGGGCCTGGCGCTGCGGTTCGGCCTGTACGGCGCGCAGCAGTCCCACCACGCCACCCGAGTTCTTTTCGGCCGCATCGCCTTTGCGTTGCTCGCGGACGTAGCCGGCAAGCCGGCCGACGATCTCGCCGACCTGTTCGCCGGCATCCTGGGTCAGCGTCGCCAGCGAGGACGACATGTGTTCGGCCAGCCACGGGTTGGCTTTGAACTGGACGCGGTGGGTCACCTCGTGCAGGCACACCCAGAACCGGAAGTCGGTGGGGTCGACCCGCAACTGCCGCTCCACCGCAATGACATTCGGGTAGACCAGCAGCAGTACGCCCGCGGCGTCATTCCCCGAGTCGCTACGCTCCAGCCCGCCGGTGCTGAAGGGGTCGTACTGCCCCAGGATGCCCGCCGAGATGAACCCGAGCACCGCGCCGGTCTGCGCGCCGGCGAGCTTCGACGTGAGGAATCCGCCCGGCGTATCGGTGCCGCCGGTCATCACGCGCATCGACTTCGTGGCCGCCCGCACCCATTCGGGGCGGTCCACCACACGCGCCTCCGCGATGTCGGCGCCCTCGTTGAGTCCGGTCACCTCGCGCACGGGAAGCTCTGCGCGGCGGGCCAATTCGGCGAGTTGGGCGACCGCCTGGTCGCGGGTGTAATCGGAGGTGACCGGGGCGGGGCGGGCCAGCTTCGCGCCGACATTGGCCGCGAACTCCCAGTCGACGGCGCCGCCCACAGTGCGGATTCCCCGGTCGCTCCGCTCCTGCCCGCCGGTTGAAGGGCTCATCCGCCGCACCCGCACGACCGCAGCACCGCAGCCAGTGCATCCAGCGAGGTCCGCCCGGTCGGTCCGGCGTTGTTGGACATCAGCGCGAAGGTCAGCACCCGCCCGCTCTCGTCGGTGACGATGCCGGCCAGCGTGTTCACCGCGGTCAGCGAGCCGGTCTTGGCGCGCAGCCAGCCCGCGGCGGCCTTGCCGGCGTCGGTGTCCAGATAGCGGTTGGACAGCGTGCCGCTGCCACCGGCGATCGGCAGCACGTCCACCAGCGGGCGCAGCCGGGGGTGATCCCCGCTGACCGCGGCGGCGACCGCGCCGTCCAGCGTGTTCGCGGTCAACCGGTCATCGAGCGACAGCCCGCTGGAATCCACCAGCGTCGCGCCCGCGGTGTCGACGCCGAC
This sequence comes from Mycobacterium sp. P2_H7, assembly GCF_056403275.1. Taxonomy (NCBI): domain Bacteria; kingdom Bacillati; phylum Actinomycetota; class Actinomycetes; order Mycobacteriales; family Mycobacteriaceae; genus Mycobacterium; species Mycobacterium sp. P2_H7. The sequence continues at coordinate 53,904 of NZ_JBFUFU010000006.1, forward strand.
ACCCCGCAACTGGGTCAGCACCGACTGCACGGCGCCGTCGAAGCTCTGCGGGCGGTTCAGTGCCGCGGCGACCTCGCGGCCCGTCGATTCGGCCATCACGTTGTCGGATTCGTTCATCATCTGCCGCAGCCGCTCCAGCAGCGGCGGCGACGTGACCGAGGCGAGCTCCCTGGCGTCGGGCACCGGCCCGGACGCGACGGTCACGGTCGCCGGATCGACACCCAGCGCCGCGGCCAGTGCGCGGCCGGCATCCAGACCCGGTGTGGTGGACCGGCGCGATTCGACGGACACCGGCTGGGTCCGGCCGCCGTCGAGCATGACCGACTCCATCGGGGCGATGTCACCGCCGTCGATGTCGGCGGGATCCCAGCCCGGCGCCATGGTGGGTCCGCTGTACGCGGAGAGGTCGACCTGCACGGCGGTCGTACTGGTGCCGCTGCGCTTCACCTGATCGGCCAGATCGCTGATCCGGGCCGCGCCCTTGTACCAGGTGGGCTTGCCCGCGGGGGCCGCCGACAACGTCTGGTCACCGCCGCCGTGCAGCACCACCACACCGGGCGTGGCGCCGGCCAGAACCGTGGTGGTCAGCGTCGCGTCGCGGTCCAGGGTGGCCAGCGCGGCGACGGTGGTGAGCACCTTGTTGGTCGAGGCAGGCAGCATCGGGATGGTCGCACCCTGGGTCCAGAGCTCGGCCCCGGTGTCGGCATCGGTCACCCGGCCGGTCAGTGCACCGAGGTTGGGGTCGGCCAGGGGGCCCGCCAAGGCTGCCGCCAGGCCCGAGGCGGACGGATCGTCGGTGCGATGCCCCAGGGCCTGCACGCCCGGCGCCGCGGTCGCCGCGGCAGGTTGGGGACGGATCGCGTCGTTGTTGCGGGCCGAGGTGTCGCCCGAGGTCATCACGGCGGCCACCCCGACGACGGCAGCGACGAGCATCAATACCACCAAGCCGATCACCAGGTGGGTGGATCGGCGCCACCGAGCGGGCCGCATATAGAGCAGGGTATCGGTACCTCTAGGGTGGACCCGCGTCGTCACGTGGCGACCTGCAGACACCAGTCCCTTGGAGGAGCTTTGAGCGAGCAGTTCGACGTCGTCATCGAGATCCCCAAGGGATCGCGCAACAAGTACGAGGTGGACCACGAGACCGGTCGGGTCAAGCTGGACCGCTACCTCTACACGCCGATGGGCTACCCCGCCGACTACGGATTCTTCGAGAACACCCTCGGTGAGGACGGCGATCCGCTGGACGCCCTGGTGCTGCTGCCCGAATCCGTGTTCCCCGGTGCGATTGTCGAGGCCCGGCCCGTCGCGATGTTCCAGATGACCGACGAGGCCGGCGGCGACGACAAGGTGCTGTGCGTGCCCGCCGGCGACCCGCGCTGGGATCACATCCAGGACCTCGGCGACGTGTCGTCCTTCGAACTGGACGCCATCAAGCACTTCTTCGTGCACTACAAGGATCTAGAGCCCGGCAAGTTCGTCAAGGCCGCCGATTGGGCCGGGCGCGAGGCCGCCGAGGCCGAGCTGGTGCGGTCGGTGGAACGCTTCAAGACCACGGGCGGGCACTGACGCTTCGCACCGCGAAGGTGATTTAGCACTGCCGTAACACGCCGTAACCCCGCCGTCCTTTCGGCCTCCGATCATTGGCCTTGTGCTGATGCATCAGGGGATCGGCCTGGACGCGTTCAACGCGCTACCCGAACGCAAGGCGGTACACGCGCTCTACGAGTGCTGTAACAGCGTCACGCTCGCCGGTGACCTGGCCAAGGGCCGCGCCTACGGCGACCACGACGCGCTGTTCCGGCGGGCCGACGCATTGCTGTTCTCCCTCTCGGAGCAGTCCATCGATTCGATCCTGCAGGCGTACCCGTGTTCGGTGAAGCCCTGCGACGACAGCGAGCGAGACGCCCTGCGCATCGCCGAGCAGACCTACCGCGACACGTTCGGCTTCGACTACGTGATGTACGTCGCGGGTCTGTGCGCGCCGGATGTGCTGACCACCATCGCCGACCGCATGCACCACGATGTCGAGACCGAGCGCAAAGTGGTGTGCAACGAGTTGGCCAAGATCAACCGCACCCGGCTGGAGCGAATGCTCGGCCCAGAGGGCGGGTTCTACAACTGGTAACCGAGCTCCGCGATGAGCGCTTGCGCGAAGAGCAATAAGCTCAAGGCGTGAGCAGCGGCATTTCTCCCCATTTCCTGGCTTTCCCCGATCTCGCCTCTCGAGCCGCCGGCGGCGCGGTCGTCTGGGCCAATGACGACGTCTTCGCCGAGAAGGAGAACCTGATCACGCCGGCCGCGGCCGAGCACCGGCCCGCCACCTTCGGGCACAAGGGTCAGATCTATGACGGGTGGGAGACGCGGCGTCGCCGCGGAGCGACTCCGGACTCCTGTGATGCGGCGATCGTGCGACTCGGGGTGCCCGGGGTGGTGCGCGGCGTGGTCGTCGACACCGCCTGGTTCACCGGCAACTACCCGCCGCACATCTCAGTCGAGGCCGCCGACGTACCGGGACATCCCTCGGTCGAGGAGTTGGTGCACAAGACCGAGTGGACGCCCATCGTGGAGCGCAGCGCGGCCAACGGCGACACTCGAAACCCGTTCCCCGTCAAGTCAACCCGGCGCTGGACCCATGTTCGGCTGTCCATGTACCCCGATGGTGGGGTGGCCCGGTTCCGGGTGCACGGCGAGGGGCTGCTCGATCCCCGGTTCGCCGAGGGGCTGCCGCTGGATCTGGCGGCGCTGGAGAACGGCGGCCGGATCACGGCTTGCTCCAACATGTTCTACAGCTCGCCGAACAACCTGCTGCTGCCCGGCACCCCGCGGCACATGGGCGAAGGGTGGGAGACCTCGCGCCGCCGCGACGCCGGGAACGACTGGGTACAGGTGCATCTGGCCAGCCAGGGCGTACTGGCGGCCGCCGAACTGGACACCTCGTACTTCGTCGGCAACGCCCCGGGATGGGCGCGACTGTCCGGCCGAGACGGTGACGGCGACTGGTTCGAACTGCTGCCCCGCACCGAGCTGCAGCCTGATACCCGGCACCGGTTCCTGATCAAGGACGAGCGCCCCGTCACCGCGGCGCGTCTGGACATCTACCCCGATGGCGGGATGGCCCGGGTCCGGCTGTACGGAAGCCTGACTGCGCAAGGGCTGCAGCGGGTTCAGCAGATCTGGTCAGCCAGCTCCTGACACCACGTTGCGCAACGGTTCCCCGCGGTGCAGCCGGCCGATGTTGGCGGCGATGTCGTCGGCCCGGCCGGCGAAGGTGTCCGAGGTGACGCCCGAGGAGTGCGGGGTCATCAGGATGTTGGTCAGCTCGTGGAACGGCAGATCGCTGGGTGCCCCGCCGCTTCCCGGGGTGGGATACCGGTACCAGACGTCGATGGCCGCGGCACGGATGTGCCGGTGCAGCAACGCATCGTAGAGCGCCTGCTCGTCGACCAGCGGTCCCCGGCCCACATTGATCAGTACCCCTTCTGCGCCCAGCGCGCTCAACTGCGCGGCGCCGATCATGCCGGTGGTCCGCGCGGTCAGCGGTGCTGACACGACGACGACGTCGGACTCGCCCATCAGGCGGTCCAGGGACTCGGCGGGTGCCGCCCAGGCCAGCCCGTGCGCCGGGTCGACACGGCCCGAACCGGTGACTGCCGCCCCCGTGCATCCCAGTGCACGCAACAGTTCCCAGGACCGCTGGCCGATGTGCCCGAAACCGACGAACCCGACCCGGGCGCTGCTCAAGGTGGGTAGCTGGGCGATGGCATCGTCGTAGACCGAGGTGGCCCACACCTGGCGCCGCAGCGCACGATCCTGGGCCAGGAAGTCGCGCCGCAGCAGGATGGCCGCACTGAGCACGTATTCGGCGATCGAGCGCTCGTGATGAAACGTGTTGGCGACCAAGGTGTCCGGACCCAGTGCCGCGAAATCCACCCGGTCGGTACCCGCGCCCGCGACGTGGATGAGCCGCAACTTCTCGGCCACCGCGGCCATCTCGGCGGTGAACCGGCCGCCGACAAAGACCTCGGCCGTGCGCAGGGCGCCGTCGTCGCCCCACGCCACGGTCACGTCGTGCGGCAGCGCGGCCTCGAAGCGTGCGCGGTGCGGCACCAGGTTACGGTCGGCGACCAGGATATGCATGATCACAGGTTCCGTTGCAGCGCAGGGCGTTTGCTGTCGAACTGCCAGCCGGGGATCAGATATTGCATGGCCACCGCGTCGTCACGGGCACCGAGGCCCTCGGCGAGGTACAACTCGTGCGCGGCGGCCACGCGGTCCTCGTCGAGTTCGACGCCCAGGCCCGGCTTGTCGGGTACGTCGAGGAAGCCGTCGACGATCTCGTACGGCGTTTTGGTGATGCGCTGCCCGTCCTGCCAGATCCAGTGGGTGTCGATGGCGGTGATGGCGCCGGGTGCCGCCGCGGCGACATGGGTGAACATCGCCAGCGAGACGTCGAAGTGGTTGTTGGAGTGCGACCCCCAGGTCAGACCCCAGGCGTCGCAGAGCTGGGCGACGCGCACCGATCCGTTCATGGTCCAGAAGTGCGGGTCGGCGAGCGGGATGTCCACCGCGCCCGAGCGGATCGCATGCCCCATCTCACGCCAGTCGGTGGCAATCATGTTGGTCGCCGTGGGCAGCCCGGTGGCTCGCTTGAACTCGGCCATCACTTCGCGCCCGGAGAATCCACCCTCCGGACCCACCGGATCTTCGGCGTAGGCGAGCACCTCGGTCAGTTCCCGGCAGGTGGTGATGGCGTCGGCCAGCAGCCAGCCGCCGTTGGGGTCCAACGTGATCCGGGCATCCGGGAACCGATCGGCCAACGCGATCACGGCCTTGGCCTCGTCGGCCGCGGGCAGCACCCCGCCCTTGAGTTTGAAATCGCGGAAACCGTAACGCTCGCGGGCGGCTTCGGCCAGCCGCACGACGGCTTCCGGCGTCATCGCCTCGTTGTGCCGGATGCGTTGCCAGTCATCGGCATCCGCGCCTTCGTCGGCCTCCGAGCGATATGCCAGGTCGGTCCTGCTGCGGTCCCCGACGAAGAACAGGTAGCCCAGCGCCTGCACCCGGCTGCGCTGCTGGCCGTCGCCGAGCAGCGCCGCGACCGGAACCCCGAGGTACTGGCCCAGCACGTCGAGCAGAGCGGATTCGACGGCGGTGACAGCGTGCACCGTCACCCGCAGGTCGAAGGTCTGGGCCCCGCGCCCGCCGGCGTCGCGACCGGCGAACTCGCGCCGGATATCCGCGAGCACGGCGTTGTAGTCACCGATGCTACGGCCCTCGACGAGGGGGCGGGCATCTTCGAGAGTGCGCTGGATCGCCGCGCCGCCCGGCACCTCACCGACACCGGTATGGCCCTCGGAGTCCTTGACGATCAGCAGGTTCCGGGTGAAGTAAGGCCCGTGGGCACCGCTCAGATTGAGCAGCATGCTGTCATGCCCGGCGATCGGAACCACCCGCATCTCGGTGACGACCGGCGTTTTCTGTGTACTCATGAGATCACCTTCTGGATCGACGTCTTCGAAATCATTGCTGGGCAAACCATTTGTCCCCGTTGGCGACCGGTCGCAGCACCCGGCTCACCTTGTCCCCCACCGCGCACAGCGACTCGATGAGCTCGGCCTGCCGCTCCGGTGTCAGCCGGGCGATCGGAACCGACACGCTGATCGCGTCCTGCGCGGGTCTGCTGTAGCGCAGCGGAACCGCGAAACACCGGACACCCGAGGTGTTCTCCTCGTCGTCGGTGGCATAGCCGCGGACCCGCGCCAGTTCCAGGGCCTCCTCCAGTTCCGCGCGATCGGTCACCGTGCGCGGCGTCAGCGCGACCAATTCGGCCGGAACGTGGCTGTCCCGCTCGGCGCCGACCCGTTCGGCCAGCAGGACCTTGCCCAGCGCAGTCGCATGGGCGGGCAGTCGCCGGCCGACCCGGTTGGTGGTGCGCTGGTACTGACGAGACTCCCGGGTGGCCAGGTAGACGATGTCGCAGCCGTCCAGGCGTCCGAGATGAAAGGTCTCGTCCCAGATGCCACGCAACTCGTCCAGGAAGGGGGTGATGCTCGGCAGGTAGGGATCGGTGTCCAGGTAGCTGGTCCCGACCAGCAGGGCGCGCACCCCGATGCTGTAGAGGGTGCCCGAGTCGTCACAGCGCACCCAACCCTGGGCGATCAGAGTGCGCAGCAAGGCATGCGCGCTGCTGCGCGGCATGTCCAGTGCGGCACTGACATCTCGGATCCGGGCCGGCTGGTCCTGGCGGTCGGCCAGGTACTCCAGCAGTTCGACGGTGCGGGCGGCGGACTTCACGCCCGACGAGATCCTTCGTACGGTGGGTTCGCTCATATCAATCCCATCTGCTGGACGACGAGGATCACGGCGCCGGTGGCCGACGCGATGATCGCCGTCCACCTCTGCCGCTGCGGGTTCAACAACCGATTCGCGTAGCGGGACAACACATATCCGCCGATGGTGGCTGGTATCAGGAGGGTGCACGCCACCACCGTGTGCCGATCGACGGCGCCGGTGACGGTCAGCATCGTCAAGGACATCAACGATCCGATCAGGAAGAACCCGGCCATGGTGCCGCGTAGCCGGGGACCGCTGTTGCGCTGCCACACCAGTGCCATCGGTGGGCCGCCGATCGAGGTCGCGGTGCCGAGCACCCCCGATGTCGCGCCGGCCAGCACCAGGTTCCGCCGCCGCGGCGCGGGGATCCAGCCGAGGCTGGTCAGGGCGACACCGCCGAGCACGACGGCGGCGATCAACATCGCCAGGGCCCGTTCGGGTATCGCGGTCAGGATCAGGGCGCCGGCGATGGTGCCCGGTATCCGTCCGAGCAAGGCCCAGCCGGTGCCGGTGACGTCGATCGCGGTGCGCTCGCGCAGCACCACCATGAGCGTGACGACCGCGGCGAGCATGATCAGGGTGCCCGGGATGAGGCCCGGGTCGACCAGCGCGACGACGGGGGCGGCGAGCATGCCCAGCCCGAAGCCGATCGAGGCCTGCAAGCAGGACGCGATCAGCACCGCGATCGCGATGATCGCGTAGCCGGACAGGCCCACGTCGCTCACGCGCTGTGCGACAGGACTTGTGCGCTGCCCAACGGGTGATGGCATTCCGCGGAATGCCCGGGCACCTTCAGGTCCAGCGCCTGGGGTGGGCGCTGCTGTGCGCAGATCTCGGTGGCGTGGGCGCAGCGGGTCCGGAACCGGCAGCCCGACGGCGGGTTCAGCGGCGAAGGCACCTCACCCTTGAGCAGGATGCGCTCACCACGTTGGGCCGCATGCAGTTTCGGGGCCGCCGACATCAGCGCGGCGGTGTAGGGGTGTTCCGGATGGTCGAACACCGCTTCGGTGGGTCCGGTCTCGATGATCCGGCCCAGGTACATCACGGTGACCCGGTCGGCGACGTGGCGCACCACCGACAGGTCGTGCGAGATGAACACGTAGGAGATCTTCAGTTCCTGCTGCAGGTCGTTGAGCAGGTTGAGCACCTGGGCTTGCACCGAGAGGTCCAGTGCGGAGACGGGTTCATCGCAGATGATGACGTCGGGGTTGAGTGCCAGTGCGCGGGCGATGCCGATGCGCTGGCGCTGGCCGCCGGAGAATTCCTGCGGGTACTTGCCGAACGCCTTGGGCCCCAGGCCGACCATGTCGAGCAGTCCCCGCACCCGCATGTCGCGATCCTTGCGGGACGCGTACAGCGTCTTGTGGGTGCGCCAGGGTTCGGCGATGATCTCGGCCGCCGTCATCCGCGAGTTCAGCGACGCGTACGGATCCTGGAAGACCATCTGCACCCGGCGGCGGAACTTGAGCAGGTCCTTGCCGCGCAGGGCGTAGGGGTCGATCCCGTCGAAGTCGACGGTGCCGGCGTCCGGACGTTCCAGCATCATCAGGGTGCGCGCCAGGGTGGACTTACCGCAGCCGGATTCGCCGACCAGGCCCAGGGTTTCGCCGCGGCCGAGGGTCAGGTCGATGCCGTCGAGGGCGTGCAGCTTCTTGCCACCCACCCGGAAGCTCTTGGACAGTCCGCGCACGGACAGCAGTTCGTCAGGCGTCGTCGAATCAGACATTGTTGACCTCCTGTGGGAAGTGGCATGCGGATTTGCGGCCCGACCCGACCGGGGCCAGTGTCGGCCTGGTCTCTCGGCACAGGTCGCGCGCCAGCGGGCAGCGGTCCTGGTAGACACAGCCTTTCGGGATGGAGTGCAGGTCCGGCGGGGCACCGCCGATGGATTTCAGTTCGGCGCCCCGTTCGGCGCTGACCGGGACGGAATCCAGCAGGCCCTTGGTGTAGGGATGCTTGGGTTCGGCGAACACCTCGGATACCCGGCCCGTCTCGACGACGTTGCCCGCGTACATCACCGCGACGCGGTCGGCTTCCTCGGCCACCAGCGCCAGGTCGTGGGTGATGAGCACGACGGCCATGTCGTATTCGGCCCGCAGGCTCTTCAGCAGCGCCATGATCTGGGCCTGCACCGTCACATCCAGTGCGGTGGTGGGTTCGTCGGCGATCAGCACCCGCGGGTTGAGCGCCACGGCCATGGCGATGAGCAGCCGCTGACGCATGCCGCCGGAGAACTGATGCGGGTAGGAGTTGATCCGTTCTTCCGGCTGCGGGATGCCTACCCGGGTCATCAGTTCGATGGCCTTGCGTTTGGCCTCTTTGGCCTTCATCCCGTGGTGGATGCGGAACGGCTCGGCCAACTGGGTACCGACGGTGTAGAGCGGGTTGAGCGCCGTCAGCGCGTCCTGGAAGACGATCGCCAGTTCGGGCCCGGCCAGTTTGCGCCGGGTCTTGCGGTCGGTGGCCAGCAGGTCCACGCCGGCCAGCGTGGCGGACCCGTCGACCACGTCGGCGACCGGTTCGAGCAGGCCGACCAGCGCGGTGGCCGTCATCGACTTACCGCATCCGGATTCGCCGAGCAGGGCCAGGGTTTCGCCGCTGCGTGCCGCGAAGGACACATGGTCGACGGCGCGCACGGTGCCGGTGATGGTGCGGATGTCGACGGTCAGTCCCTCGACCCGCAGGGCCGGGTCTGCGTCGAGGCGATCGGTGGTGGGGTGTTCGGCGACTTTGTCGTCCAGGCGCAGTGCCATCAGAGGGCCTTTCCGGTCTTGGCGAAGCGGGACAGGCGTTTCTGCGGGACGGTGAGCCGCCACCGCTGGGCGGGATCGGTGGCGATGCGGGCCCAGGCTGCCAGGATGGTCGCCGAGACGGTGGTGATGACGATGGCCAGGCCGGGGAAGAACGACAGCCACCAGGCCGTGTGCAGGTAGGTGCGGCCCTGAGCGACCATCAGGCCCCAGCTGACGTCCGGCGGCTGGATGCCGATGCCCAAGAAACTCAAGGAGCTTTCCGCCAGCATGACGTAGCAGAAGTCGAGGGTGGCCACGGTCAGCAGGGTGGGCAGCACGATCGGCAACACGTGCCGGGTGATGATCGACGAACCGCTCGCACCGAAAGTCCTTGCGGCGTCCACGAACACCCGGCTGGACAACTCGGCGGATTCGGCCCGTGCGGTGCGCAGGTACACCGGGATGCGGGTGATCGCCAGCACCAGGACGATGTTCGCCGCGCTCGGGGAGAACACGTAGAGCACGACGACGGCGAGCAACAGGGACGGGAAGCTCATGATGACGTCGGCCACCCGCATGGCCAGGGTTTCCCGCCAGCCGCGGTAGTAGCCGGCCGCCATGCCGATCACCGAGCCGACCACGGCCGAGATCACCACGGCGGGGATCGCCACCGAAAGCGTTGTCCGGCAAGCGACCACGAGACGGCCCAGCATGCTGCGGCCCAGCGGATCGGTGCCCAGGATGTTGGCCCAGCCGTGCGCCAGGGTGAACGGCGGCTGGTTCGAGTTGTCCAGGTCGATGTGGGTGGCCAGGCCGCCCATCAGCATCGGGCCGAAGACGGCGGTCAGGATCACCAGGCCGAGGATCACCGCGGCGGCCGCGGCGACCCGGTCATTGATCAGCAGACGGAGCCACAGCGAGCGGCCGGAGGTCGGCTTGATCTCCGGTTCGCCGACGATGGCGGTGGTGGGTTTGACCGGAACGAGGTCGATTTGAGTCATGTGATTGCACCTATACCTTTGCCGGTTCGCGGACGCGGGCGTCGAGCAGCGCGTAGCAGGCGTCGATGAGGATGTTGAGCAGGAAGATGCTGACCGCGGTGAGCAGCACCGCAGCCTGCAGCACCGCGAAGTCGCGTTGCAGGATCGCGTCGATCATCAGCTTGCCGATACCCGGCCAGCCGAAGATGGCCTCGACCACCACCGCGCCGTTGATGAGGCCGACGGCCAGGTCGCCGGCCACCGTGAGGGCGGGTGCGGCGGCGTTGCGCAGCGCGTGGTGGGTGACCACCCGGAAGTCGCTGGCACCCTTGCTTCGTGCCAGCCGGATGTACGGCGCCGACAGCGCCGACACCATGGCGCCGCGCACCACCTGGGTGAGCACGCCGAGCGGGCGGATCATCAGGGTGGCGATCGGCAGGATCCAGGACAGCAGGCCCGCGTCGGTACCGGAGGTCGGCAGCACGCCGAGCAGTACGGCGAACAGCCACACCCCGGTGATGGCGAACCAGAAGTCGGGGATGCTGGCCGCCGTCATGGACAGCAGGCTGGAGAAGCGGTCGGCCAGCGAGTTGGGCCGGTACGCCGCCCAGCAGCCGATGATCACCGCACCGACGATCGCCAGCGCCATGGTGGTCACCGCCAATTGCAGGGTGGCCGGGAAGGCCCGCAGGGCCATCTCCGAGGCCGATTCGCCGGTCCGCAGCGAGGTGCCGAAGTCAAGGTGCACAACACCTTTGAAGTAGTCGAGCAGCTGCGCAATCATGGGCCGGTCGAACCCGTGCGACTGCGCGAACGCCTCGCGCTGGGCCGCGGTGGCCGATTCCGGCAGATAGAGGTTGGTGGGGTCACCGGTGAGTCGGGCCAGCAGGAACACCCCGAGCAACACGATGACGAGCGGGATGGTGCTGGTGTACATCCGGCGCCGGACGAAGGAGAACATCGGGCTCAGCTCCTGTCGGACTGGTCAGAGCCGTTGCCGGCCGCTGTCATCTCGGCCAGGCGCATCTCGTCACCGGTGGCGGAGTTCGGGGTGTAGTCCACGCGGGGGGACTTGCCGAGAATGCCCTTCATGTGGGCGATGTAGGCGAACTGGGCCACCTCGTTGGGCTCTTCGGCGAACAGTTCGGCGTAGGCGTCCTGCCGTTGCTGGCCGATGAGCTGTCCGGCCGCTTTGATCTTCGTATCGAATTCTGGCGTGCCGCAGCCATTTTGAGCTCCGTCGGTGCGCATGTACTGATCGACACTGAACGCGGCATCACCGGCCTGGTTGCCGTGCTGGATCATCGCGACGAACGGTCCGGCATTGTCGGGGAAGGGCCGCAACTGGTACTGCAGCTGTCCCGCGGTGTCCATCATCTCGATGCGCGCGTTGAGGCCGATCTCGGCCAGTTCACTCTGCAGGACCTCCATGGTCTCGGTGACCTTCGGGAACTGTGCGGTGCGCCCGATCAGCCGGATGGGCCGGTCGACCGGCACGCCGGCGGCCTTCGCCTCAGCCACGAGTTTCTTGGCCTTGTCGACATCGTGCGCCCAGGGCACCAGGCCGGTGTTGTGCCCGACGACGCCGGCCGGGATCAACTGCGCGGCCGGGTCACCCATACCCCGGAACAGTGCTTTCACGATGCCGATGCGATTGACCGAGTAGTTGATCGCCTGGCGGACCCGGATGTCGTTCAACGGGGCGTCCGTGCAGGTGATGCGCAATGCGGTGGTCTCGTTGTTGGGGAAGGCCACTCCCAGGTCACCGGCTCCGTCTTCGGGTCCGAGGCCGGTCGCGATGTCGGTCTCGTCGTTGGTGACCATCGCAGCGCGCACGCTGCCCTCGCTGCGCCACTGGTATTCGGCCCTGGCGAACGCCGGTTTGGGTCCCCAGTAGCGCTCGTTGCGGGTCAGGGTGAGTTTCTGGCCGTACTCCCAGTCGGCGATCGCGTAGGGACCGGTTCCGATCGGTTCACGCACCTTCTCGGTCACACTGGTGCTGCGCGGCACCATCTCGATGAACGAGATACGCAGCGGAAGAATGGGATCCGGCTTCTCCGTGGTGACGGTCACGGTGTGTTCGCCGGGGGTGGCGATCGTGAGTTTCTCGTCACCGAACACGTAGCCGTCGACATTGCAGCCGAGATCGGAGTTGACGGTGCGGTCGATCGAGAAGGCCGCGTCGGCCGCGGTGAACGGCGACCCATCGGAGAAGGTGACTCCGGACCGGATGTCGAAGGACCATGTGTCGGGCGCGTCCTGCCGCCATCCGGTGGACAGCAACGGCACCAGTGCACCGGTGGCGGGCTCCCGCTCGATGAGCGGTTCGGTGATGTTGGACCGCACGACGATGCCCGTCGACGTCAGTGAGCTCTCGCAGGGTTCCAGCGTCGGCGGCTCCTGGGAGATGACGAGGCGCAGGGTGTTCGCGTCGTAGCCGCCGTGGCCTGAATTGGCGACGGTGCAGCCGCCGGTGAGCACGACTGCACCCGTCAGGGCGAGCGCCGCTCGGGCTGTTAGGGCCATCTGAACCTCCGGTTCGAAAAAGGCTGTTCCGTGTGTGACGTCCATGTATGTGGACGGAATCTGTGACGGTAGACACACCGTAGGAGCGACTCTCGAAACGCGTCAACCCCGGCCAAAAGGGCAAATTCGACGTTTTGGGGCGTTGTCGGCCGTCCGGCGCGCACCCTATTTATGCCATCTGAACTGCAGTTTTATCGCTTCCGAAGCCACTTTGATACCCGCAGGGCGCAGAGGTTTGCCTTGTTATGCCGGTTCGGCATGAACCCATGCTATTTCCGTGTTGGACAGGTATTCCGGCGCATCCTTAGCGTGGTGAGTGAAAGCGCACCGGACTAGAGAGGTCCAGCCATGCCCAGTTCCGCCCCCGCCACCCCCCGCGTCCTGCAGGTCGGCCCGCTCAAGCCCTCGTTGGCCGACACCCTGCAGACCAAGTACGACGCCCTGGTCCTGCCCGACAGCGCGCCCGACCGGGCCGAATTCCTGGCCACCCACGGCGCCGACGTCACCGCCGTGGTGACCTCGGGGCGCACCGGCGTGGACGCCGTACTGATGTCGGCACTGCCGGCGCTGGGCGCGGTGGTGAACTTCGGGGTCGGCTACGACACCACCGACATCGATGCCGCTGCGGCGGCCGGCGTAGGCGTCAGCAATACGCCCGACGTGCTCACCGATTGTGTCGCCGACACCGCCGTGGGACTGATGATCGATGTGTTGCGCCGGTTCACCGACGCCGACCGCTACCTGCGCGCCGGCCGCTGGCCCGTCGACGGTAACTACCCGCTGACCCGCCAGGTCAGCAATTCTCGTGTCGGCATCATCGGTATGGGTCGCATCGGCGGCGCAATCGCCAAGCGCCTCAGCGCTTTCGGCTGCACCATCAGCTATCACAATCGCAATCAGGTGACCGATTCGCCGTACCGGTACGCGGCGTCCCCGGTAGAACTGGCCCGCGACGTCGACGTGTTGGTGGTCGCCGCAGCCGGGGGCAGCAGCACCCGCGGCCTGATCGACGCCGACGTCCTGGACGCACTGGGCCCCGAGGGCTACCTGATCAACATCGCCCGCGGCAGCGTCGTCGACGAGACCGCCCTGGTCGCCGCGCTCGGCGCGGGCCGCCTGGCGGGTGCGGGCCTCGACGTGTTCGTGCATGAGCCGAACGTCCCGGTGGAGCTGCTGCGGATGGACAACGTCGTGCTGCTCCCGCACGTGGGCAGCGGCACCGTACAGACCCGCGCCGAGATGGAGGCGCTGACGCTACGCAATCTCGACGAGTTCCTGGCCACCGGCCGGCTGGTGACGCCGGTGCTGCAGCCCGCCGCGCGGGTGTAGCTCCTCTGCCGAACGTGCATTACCGCACCACTTTTCGCTGTTTCTTCGAGCGGTAATGCACGTTCGGCGGTTCAGGTGTGGAGCTCGACCAGATCGTCGGTGGTCCACTCGCGGGCGGGCAGCACATCGCGCAGCAGGCGCAGCAACGCCGGGTTGGTGCTGTCACCCCGCCAGACGGCGTCGAGTTCGACGGGCCGTTCCCGGAACGCTCCGATGGACCGGAACACCACGCCTTCCGGGTGCAGCGTGGCGGCCGACGCCGGCACCAGCGCGATCCCGATCCCGGAACGGACCAGCACCAGCATGGTGTGCACCTGCGTGACGAACTGGACGTAGCGGGGTGTGGCGCCGGCAATGGTGAAGGCGCTGATGAGCAGTTCGTTGAAGTACCGCGCCTGGATCGGTGAATACATCACGACGTCCTGGCCGTCCAGGTCGTTGAGGGTGAGCTGACGGGCCTGTGTGACGAGCGGATGTTCGGCGGGCAGGGCTGCGACCAACTGCTCGTGCAGCAGCGGCCGGGACACGATGCCGGGCCGCTTCAGTGGCGGCCGGGCCATCCCCAGATCGATCTCACCGGTCATCAGACCTTCCAGCTGGGCGGCCGAAACCATCTCGCGCAGTTCGAGTTTCACGTCCGGCAGCTTGGCCCTGGTGCGTTCCAGCAGGCGGGGCAGCACCGCGTGCGCCGAGGCCGCGGTGAATCCGACGACGACGGTGCCCAGGTCCCCGGCCGGCACCCGCTTGACGGTCAGCGCGGCGCTCTCGGCCAGCTGCAGGATGCGACGGGCGTCGGGCAGGAACGCGATTCCCGCCGGGGTCAGCGTGACCGAACGGGTGGTGCGGTCGATCAGCTGCACGCCCAGTTCGGTCTCCAGCTGCTGGATCTGCCTGCTCAGCGGCGGCTGCGTCATGTGCAGGCGTTCGGCGGCCCGGCCGAAATGCAGTTCCTCGGCCACGGCGATGAAGCACGACAGCCTGGCCAGCGAGAACATCGCTGCAGTCTATGCGCGCCTTTCCTCCGGCACGGCAAATGTCTCCAGGTCGTACCTCGCGTGGAAGGCCCGCAGCTGCTCGTAGCGATACCGGTTGTACGCCAACGGCTCGAGCACCAGCCATTTCGGCAGCCACCGCCGGGCGGCGCGGATCATCGTGCGGTACACCGCGAATTCGGCTTGTTTGGCCGGGCTCCACGAACTGTTCAGCAGTTCCATCATCTTCGGGTGGGTCGCCGCCTCGGCACAGATGCGCGCCGGCCGGTATACCGCGGGCATGGCCAGCCGCCAGGCCGGACCGACAAGCCGGTGCAGCCACGGCGGCCCGAAGAGCGTGGGCACAGGCAACTGCGAGAACTGCTTGTCGGCCCACTGCAGGAAGGGATTGTCGGCCAGCTCGGTCTCGGCCACCTCGTCGTAGTAGGCGGCCCACTCGGCGGCGGTGGGCGGCACATCGGCCTGCGAACTGGGCAGCCCGATATCGGCCATGGCGCACACGGTCCGGTAGACCACCTCACGCTCCTGCGCGGTGAAGTCGGCCCCGTAGACCGCCAGGTAGCCGCCGTAGAAGACGTTGATGGAGGTGGCGCCCACCCATTTCCAGAGCTTCGGATCGAGGGCGCTGTACCGCTCCCCCGCGAAGTCGCCTTTGCCGACACCTTTGACGGCGCCGTGCATGGCCTTCAGCCGTTCCTGGGTATGTCGCCGGTCCGCCGCGTCACCGAAGGCCAGCGGCCCGTTCCACAGGTAGCTGCCGATCCCGCGATCGGTGAAGTTCGCCTCGAACCGCCCGGTCGCATCCACCGCGGCCGCGACCTTGCGGTAGGCGACCTGGTTCAGCGCCAGCCTGCCGAACAGGCCGAAGCCCAGCGGCGTGCCCATCCACCAGCGCACGTCGGCGGCCAATTCGTGGTGCGGCCGGCTGGGATGCCAGGGCGGGAGCTCGTCGATATCCGTTGTCACGCTGGTCATCCGGACTCCATCCGACAAACAGGAAACGGTCGTGTACAGATAGAGCAAATCAGCCGATCGGCGTCTGTGTCAAGATGTTTCGGTGCCGATCCCCAGGCCAGACGCCAAGCCGAACGTGACGCGCCGCTATGGCGGTCAGGACGCCGTGGACCGGGTGGCCGATCGCCGCGCCCGGCTGCTTGCTGCCGGACAGCAGCTGATGGGGACCCGGGGAGCCGCGGGCACCACGGTGCGTGGCGTGACAGAACTGTCCGGGGTGGCACCCCGGTACTTCTACGAGAGCTTCGAAGACATCGAGGCGCTGCACCTGGCCGTGTACAGCGAGGTCATCGAAGAGGGCGCACAGCGGTCGGTGGCGGCGCTGATCAACGCGCCCGACGACGACCACTCGCGGATCCGTGCGGTGATGGAGGAGATGGTCGACCTGATCCTGGGCGACCCGCGCAAGGGCCGCATCCTGGTGCTGGAGGCCACCGCCTCGCCCGCCCTGGGCCGGCGCAGCCTGGCCGAGTCACGCCGATTCGCAGGCATGCTCGCGTCGTCGGCCGCCAGCGGCGGTGACCCCGGGCTGGAGCCCGACGGCCTGCCCACCGACATCCGGCTGATCGCCCAGTTCCTGGTCGGTGGGATGGTCAGCACCGTGGGAGCGGTGCTCCTCGGCGATGTCGAGGTGGAACGCGCACACCTGGTCGATCTGCTGGTGGCCCTGTTCGCAGCCGTCCGCACCGCTACCAGCGCGGACTGAGCGCCTCGAAGGTCGGGTCGATGCTGCGCATGTAGCCGGTGTCATCGCGGTCGCGAATCCCGCAGCGCAGGTACTGCTCGTGCAACGCGGCCAGCGCGTCGCGGTCCAACTCGACACCGAGACCCGGGGTGACCGGGACGGCGACGCTGCCGTCCCGGATGCCCAGCACCCCCGGTACGACCACGTCTTCGGACTTCCACGGCCAGTGCGTGTCGCACGCGTAGGTGAGATTCGGGGTGGCGGCGGCCAGGTGCACCATGGCGGCCAGGCTGATCCCCAGATGCGAGTTGGAATGCATCGACAGCCCGAGCCCGAAGGTGTCGCAGATGCCGGCGAGCAACCGGGAGCGGTGCAGGCCACCCCAGTAATGATGGTCCGAGAGAACCACTTTCACCGACTGCGCGGCGACCGCGGGGGCCAGCTGGTCGAACGCCACCACACACATGTTGGTGGCCAACGGCATCGGCGCCTGCGCCGCCACCTCGGACATCCCCTCGATGCCCGGGGTGGGGTCTTCCAGGTATTCCAGGATGCCGGCCAGGCCTGAAGCCACCTTCACCGAAGTCTGCGGGGACCACGCGGCGTTGGGATCGAGCCGTAGCGGAATATGCGGAAGGGCCGCATGAATCTCTTCAATGGCCGCCATCTCCTCCTCGGGTGGGAACACCCCGCCCTTGAGTTTGATTGCGGTGAAGCCGTATTCGTCGATCATCCGCTTCGCCTGCGCCACCAGGCCCGCCGGATCCAGCGCGGCGCCCCAGGAGTCGGGCTCAGCGCCAGGATGGGCGGCCCATTTGTAGAACAGGTACGCGCTGAACGGCACGGCGCCACGTACGGCGCCACCGAGAAGATCTGATACCGGGCGACCGAGTGCGTGCCCCTGCACGTCGAGGCAGGCCACCTCGAACGGGGAGAACACCTGGTCGACGGCGCTGGCGGTGGTGATCATCCCCGCGGTACCCACCGCGGCGTCGTCACCGCGCAGGCGATCGGCGATGGCGGCCCGAATAGCGTTGAGCGCGAACACGTCCAGCCCGGTGATCGCGTCGGCGGCGGCGTTCAGCCGGGCCAGGTGCCGGGTGTCGGCGTAGGTCTCCCCGAGTCCGACCAGGCCGGCGTCGGTGTCCAGTTCGATGATCGCCCGCAGCGCGTAGGGCTGGTGCACCCCGACGGTGTTCAGCAGGGGCGGGTCGACGAAGGCGACCGGGGTGATGCGGGCGCCGGTGATCCGGATCGTCGCTGCGGCCATCACAGCACCGCGCGGCCGGCCTTGACGATCTGGGTCAGTTCGGTCAGGTGCTCCGGCGACGGCATCACCAGGGGGGCACGCACGGGTCCGGCGTCGATGCCTTCCATCGTCACGCCTGCCTTGATCAGGGAGACGGCGTAGCCGGGCACGGTGTCGCGCAGCCGCACCAGCGGGTGGAAGAACTCTCGCTGCAACGCGGCCAGGGTGACCTCGTCGCCGTCCTCCAGCGCCCGGTAGTAGGCGAGCGCCAGTTCGGGGGCGAAGGCGAAGGTGGCCGACGAGTACAGCGTCACGCCGATGGCGCGGTAAGCCTGCTGGGATACCTCGGCGGTGGGCAGGCCGTTGAAGAACTGAAAGTCCTTGCCCGACGGGGCCAGTGCGTCGGTGACGGCCCGCACGATGCGCGCCACCTGATCCACGTCACCGGTGCCGTCCTTGAATCCGACGACGTTGGCGATCTGGGCGGCCTCGACCGCGGACGCCTCGGTGTAGCGGGCGTTGCCACGGTTGTAGACGATGACCGGCAGCTCGGTGGCTGCGGCAACCTCGCGGGTGTAGTCGATCAGTCCCTGCTGCGACATGGTCACCAGGTACGGGGGCAGCAACAGCAAGCCGTCCGCACCGGCGTCGGCGGCCGCCTTGGCGAAGGCCTTGGCCTGGGCCAGCGCCCCGCCGGCACCTGCGTAGACGGGCACCCGCCCACCGGTGGCGGCCACCGCGGTGCGGACCACGGCGGCGAACTCGTGGGTCTCCAGCGCGTGGAATTCGCCTGTGCCGCAAGCGACGAACACTCCGCCGGGACCGGCGTCGACACCCTTGGCCACATGCGCGGCGAGGGCTTCGAGGTTGACCTCACCGGAGGCGGTGAAGGGGGTGACGGGGAAGAACAGGACGCCATCAAGCATGGGAGTGCTCCTAAAGGTGGTGGTCGGTGATCGAGGTCAGTCGCGGGTGAGTTGGCCGTCGACCCGGCGCCAGAGCGCATCCGGGTTGCCGTCGGCAATGGCGCTGGGCAGCAAGGCATCAGGCACGTCCTGATAAGCCACCGGACGCAGGAAGCGCTCGATGGCGCGGGCCCCCACCGAGGTGGTGCGGGAATCCGAGGTGGCCGGGTACGGCCCGCCGTGCACCATCGCGTGTCCGACCTCGACGCCGGTCGGCCAGCCGTTGAACAAGATGCGGCCCGCCTTGAGTTCCAGCACCGGCAGCAGCTTCGCGGCCACGCCGTAGTCGGATTCCTCGGCGTGCACGGTGGCCGTCAGCTGCCCTTCGAGGCCGGTGGCGACCGCCACCATCTCGTCGACATCGGCGCACCGCACCAGCACGCTCGACGCGCCGAACACCTCGGCCTGCAGTGCGTCCGATGCCAGGAACGTCGCAGCGTCGGCACTGAAAAGTGCCGCCTGACAGGAGTTCTCACTGTCGCCGGCCTGACCGCGGGCCTCTTCGGTGGCGACGGCGCGCAGGCCGTCCACACCCTTGGCGTAGCTCGCGGCGATCCCCGGCGTCAGCATGGGGGTGGCGGCAGCGGCACCCAGAGCGGCACCGGCGGCGGCCAGGAAGTCGTCGAGACCGGGGCCGTTGACGGCGAGCACCAAACCGGGATTGGTGCAGAACTGGCCGGAGCCCATCGTCAGCGAACCGGCGAAGGCCTTACCGATCTCGGCACCGCGGGCGGCCAGGGCGCCGCCGAGCAGGAACACGGGGTTGATGGCGCTCATCTCGGCGTACACCGGGATGGGTTCTGGACGGGCCGCCGCGGCGGCCACCAGAGCCGTTCCGGCGAACCGGGATCCGGTGAACCCGACGGCCTTGATGCGCGGGTCGGTGACCAGGGCGGTGCCCAGGCCGGGACCGGACCCGAACAGCAGGGAGAAGGTGCCCGCGGGCATTCCGGTCTCGGCGACGGCACGGGCGATGGCCGCGCCGACGAGTTCCGAGGTGCCCGGATGGGCGTCGTGCGCCTTGACCACGACGGGGCAGCCGGCCGCCAGCGCCGACGCGGTGTCACCGCCTGCCACCGAGAAGGCCAGCGGGAAATTGCTCGCGCCGAACACGGCGACGGGGCCGAGCGGCACTTCGCGCTGCCGGATGTCGGCACGCGGCAACGGGGTGCGGTCGGGCTGGGCCGGGTCGATGCGGGCGCCGTTCCAGCTGCCCTCGCGCAGGACCGCGGCGAACAGGCGGAGCTGACCGGTGGTCCGGCCGACCTCGCCGCCGATACGCGCCTCGGGCAGGCCGCTCTCTGCGACGGCGCGCTCCACCAGTTCGGGCTTGATGGCTTCGATGCTCGAGGCGATGGCTTCCAGGAACTGGGCGCGCTGCTCGGAGCCGGTCGCCCGGTACGGGCCGAAAGCCTCGACGGCGGCGGCGCAGGCGGCGTCCACATGCGATTCGTCGCCGTAGCGGAAGGCGGGTTCCAGGGTCTGGCCGGTGGCCGGGTTGAAGCCCCGGACCTCGGCGCCGGATCCTGCGACGGGCTTACCGGCGATGATCATCTGGCCGGTCGGACGGGCGGTCAGTTGGGTGGTCACGGGTTCAACGCTAGAACCTCGATCAATTCATGTCCAAGACCATTTTGGCGCACACTAATGCACGAATTGAATTGCCGAGGGAGGCCCTCAGGCGGAGGTGCGGCCCCGCTCGGCGAGCCGGCGCAGCACGTCCTCACCCAACCCGCGCAGGTCCTGCGGGGAGGCCGTGGACACCAGGGTGACCCCGTCGGCGACCTCGGCCGTTTCGATGTCGGCGATGAGACCGGCCAGCCCGGCGACCGTTCCGGCGTACCGGACGCCGACGGTTTTGCCGTCCAGCGACGCGAAGGCCGCCCGCACGTCGCCGTCCACCGCCACCGCGATGTCGAGGATCACCGCCACGTGCTCGGGCCCGCCGCGCAGCCTGGCCCTGGCCCGCCGGGCCTGGGCCAGGTCCGCGGCCACCACCCGCACCGTCGGTTCGGCACCGGAGGTCAACTCACTCCACGCTTCGTCTGCCACAAATAGCCGCACGTCGCCACGATAGAGATGGGTGCCACTCACGCCAACGGTTGCGATCAGCCAGACGGAATGGGAATGCCCCGGGTCCGTGCGGCGTCACCGGCCCGACGCGCGGGCTTAGTAGTTTGTACGGGTGACAGCTCCGGCGATTCCCCCGCAGTACCTCTTGTCGTCCTCGGCGCCGGAGCCGCGGACCCTGATCGACATCCTCTACGACACCGCCCGCCGCTTTCCGGACGCGCCCGCCATCGACGACGGCGAGATTCAGCTCACCTACGCCGAACTGATCGGCGACATCGAGGAGAGTGTGGCGTGGCTGGCCGCCCGCGGGATCGGCCGCGGCGACCGCATCGGCATCCGGATGCCCTCCGGCAGCTACGCGCTGTACACGGCAATCCTGGCGACCCTGGCTGCCGGCGCCGCCTATGTCCCGGTGGACGCCGACGACCCCGACGAGCGCGCAGCGCTGGTGTTCGGCGAGGCCGGAGTGGTCGCGGTGATCACCGAGCGGGGCCTGGTCCGGGCCACCGGGTCGTCGCGCGGCTGGCGCGCCGCGCCGCCACTCCACCGGGACGACGCCTGGATCATCTTCACCTCCGGCTCGACCGGAACCCCCAAGGGCGTGGCGGTGACGCATCGCAACGCGGCCGCGTTCGTCGACGCCGAGGCCCGGATGTTCCTGCAGGCCGGACCGCTCGGCCCCGGGGACCGGGTGCTGGCCGGGCTCTCGGTGGCGTTCGACGCGTCGTGCGAGGAGATGTGGCTGGCCTGGCGGCACGGCGCGTGCCTGGTGCCGGCACCGCGGTCGCTGGTCCGCAGCGGCATGGACCTCGGCCCGTGGCTGGTGTCGCGGGACATCACCGTCGTCTCGACGGTGCCGACACTGGCCGCGCTGTGGCCCGCCGAGGCACTCGAGGCGGTGCGGCTGCTGATCTTCGGTGGCGAGGCCTGCCCGCCCGAACTGGCCGAGCGCCTGGCCGTAGAGGGCCGCGAGGTATGGAACACCTACGGACCCACCGAGGCGACCGTGGTGGCCTGCGCCGCCCCGCTGGACGGCAAGGGGCCGGTCAGCATCGGGCTGCCGCTGCCGGGCTGGGACCTGGTCGTGGTCGATAAAGAAGGCCAACCGGTCCGGCTCGGCGAGGTCGGCGAGCTCGTCATCGGCGGCGTGGGTCTGGCCCGCTACCTGGACCCGGCGAAGGACGCCGAGAAGTACGCGGCCATGCCTTCGCTCGGCTGGGAGCGGGCCTACCGCAGCGGCGACCTGGTGCGCCTGGAGGCGGACGGCCTCTACTTCCAGGGCCGCGCCGATGATCAGGTGAAGGTCGGTGGCCGTCGGATCGAGCTCGGCGAGGTCGATTCGGCACTGGTTCACCTGCCGGGCGTCAGCGGTGGCGCGGCCGCGGTCCGCAAGACCGCCAGCGGCACCCCGCTGCTGGTCGGCTACATCGCCAGTGCCGACCCGGCCTTCGATCTGGCCGCCGCCCGCGCGGCGCTGGCCGCGGCCCTGCCCGCTGCGCTGGTGCCCCGGTTGGTGTTGCTCGACGAGCTGCCCACCCGGACGTCGGGCAAGGTCGACCGCAACGCGCTGCCCTGGCCGCCGCCGGGCGCCGCCGAGGAGGACGAACCCGACCTGGGCACCGGGACCACGGGCTGGCTGGCCGGGTTGTGGCGCCATGTCCTCGGCGCCGCGGTCGACGGACCCGAGGCCGACTTCTTCGCCCTCGGCGGCGGCTCGCTGTCGGCCGCCCAGCTGGTGACCGCGGTGCGTTCGCGCTACCCGCAGGTGACCGTCGCCGACCTCTACGACCATCCCCGCCTCGGCTCGATGGCCGGCTACCTCGACGAGCTGGCCCCGCCACCCGAGGTGCACATCCGCGATGTCGCCCCCACCCCGCTGCTGACCCAGCTGGCGCAGGTCGGCATGTCGATACCGCTGGCCACCCTGACCGGTCTGCAGTGGATCATCTGGCTGGCCGTGCTCAACAATCTGGCGGCCGCGACGAACCTGGTGCCGTGGGCGGTGCACCTCAACTGGTGGGTGATCCTCGCCGGCTTCCTGGTGTTCATCACCCCGCCCGGACGGATGGGGATCGCGGTGCTGGGCGCCCGGACCCTGCTGTCCAACCTGCAACCCGGCACGTACCGGCGCGGCGGCTCGGAGCACCTTCGGGTGTGGTTCGCCGAGCGGCTGGCCGACGCCAGCGGCGCCGAGAACCAGGCGGGCGCGCCGTGGTTGGTGTACTACGCGCGCGCCCTGGGTAATTCGGTGGGCAATGGCGTCGACCTGCATTCCGCACCGCCGGTGACCGGCCTGCTCACCGTCGGGCACCGGGCTTCGGTCGAACCCGAGGTGGACCTCACCGGGCACTGGGTCGACGGCGATCTGTTCCATGTCGGGGCCATCAGCATCGGCAACGACGCCAGCATCGGTGCGCGCACCACCCTGTTCCCCGGCGCCACCATCGGGAAGAACGCCGACGTGGCACCGGGTTCCGGCGTGGTCGGCAAGGTGAAGAACGGCCAGTTCTGGAAGGGCTCGCCCGCGGCGAAGTCCGGGAAGGCCCGTCACCCCTGGCCCGACGAACGCCCGCCGCGCTCGACGGTGTGGGTGACGATCTACGGGATCTCGTCGATGTTGTTGGGCGCCTTGCCATTGGCAGGGCTGGCCGCCGGGCTGGCCGTGCTGGCCTGGGCCATCCACGGCACCGCCACCCCCACCGAGGCGATCGTCCCGGTGCTGCTGTGGACACCGGTCGCCGCGCTGGCAGCCATGGCGACGTACGCGGCGCTGACCGTCATCGGCGTGCGCGCGCTGTCCATCGGCCTGAACGAGGGTTATCACCCGGTGCGCAGCCGGGTGGGCTGGCAACTGTGGGGTACCGAGCGGTTGATGGACGCCGCCCGCAATTACCTGTTCCCGATCTATGCCAGCCTGCTGACCCCGTGGTGGTTGCGCCTGCTGGGCGCGAAGATCGGTAAGGGAACCGAGATCTCGACCGCGTTGCTCACCCCGAAATTCACCGTCGTCGAAGACGGCGCTTTTCTGGCCGACGACACCATGGTCGCCTCCTACGAACTCGGTGGCGGCTGGATCCACGTCGCGAGGGCCACCATCGGCAAGCGGGCGTTCCTGGGGAACTCCGGAATCACCCAACCCGGCCGCCGGGTTCCCGACGACGGTCTGGTCGCGGTGCTCTCCGCCGCACCGCACAAGGCCAAGGCCGGTTCGTCATGGCTGGGCAGCCCGCCGATCCGGTTGCGCCGCAACCCCACCGACGCCGACGCCCTGCGCACCTTCCACCCGTCGGCCCGGCTGAAGGTCATGCGGTCGGTCGTCGAGACCTGCCGCATCATCCCGGTCATCGTCACCTTCGGGATCGGCGTCGCCGTGCTGGCCGGTCTGCAGGCGCTGGCCGACGCCTTCGGGTACGGCCTCGCCGCCCTCGCCGGTGGCGTGGTCCTGCTGATCGCCGGCGGGGTCGCCGGGGCCATCGCGGTGGTGGCCAAATGGCTTGTCATCGGCCGCATCCAGGCCGTCGAACATCCCCTGTGGTCGTCGTTCGTCTGGCGGAACGAAGTGGCGGACACCTTCGTCGAGACCGTCGCCGCGCCGTGGTTCGCACGCGCGGCCACCGGCACACCGGTGATGAACATCTGGCTGCGCGGACTCGGCGCGAAGATCGGCCGCGGGGTGTGGTGCGAGACGTACTGGCTGCCCGAGGCCGACCTGGTGCGCCTGGGCGCAGGCAGCACCGTCAACCGCGGGTGCGTGGTGCAGACACACCTCTTCCATGACCGGATCATGCGACTGGACACCGTCGTCGTCGACGACGGCGCCACCATGGGACCGCACTGTGTCGCGTTGCCGGCCAGCAAGATCGGCGCCGGCGCCACCGTCGGCCCGGCATCGCTGGTGATGCGCGGCGACGAGGTGCCCGGCTCCACCCGCTGGCAGGGCAACCCGATCGCGTTGTGGGATCCGGCGAAAAAGAAGAAGAACGAGAAGTGAGCCGACCGGCGAAGAAGGCCGCCAAGAAGGCGGCCTCTTCCAGCCCGCCCGTCATCGACCCCTACCTGCCGCGCAACGGGAACTTCGGTTACCGCGTCTCCCGGTACGAACTCGACCTGGAGTACAAGGTTTCGGCCAATCGGCTGTCCGGGACGGCGACCATCACCGCCGTGACGCTGGCCGAGTTGCGCACGTTCACCCTGGATCTGGCCACACCACTGAGTGTCACCAAGGTCACCGTCAACGGACGCCGCCCCGACCAGTTCCGATGTTCGAACGGCAAGTTGCACATCGCCCTGCCCACCAAATTGCCCGCCGGGGCGGCGATGACCATCGCGATCCGTTACGGCGGCGCACCGCGTCCCATCCGAACCCTGTGGGGCGACGTCGGTTTCGAAGAGCTCACCAACGGCGCACTGGTCGCAGGCCAACCCAACGGTGCGGCATCGTGGTTCCCGTGCGATGACCACCCCGCCGCCAAGGCCAGCTACCGCATCAAGATCGCCACCGACAATCCCTACTACGCGATCGCCAACGGCGAGTTGATCTCCCGGCAGTCCCGGGCCAGCCTGAACATCTGGACCTACGAGCTCGCCGAACCTACCTCGACCTACCTGATCACTCTGCAGATCGGGATGTACGAGCGGCTGCGGATACAGAAGAGCCCGGTCCCCATGTACGCGGTGCTGCCGGACCGGCTGCGCAGGCAGTTCGATCACGATTTCGGCAGACAGCCGCAGATGATGAAGCTGTTCACCAAATTGTTCGGGCCGTACCCGCTGGTCGACGGCTACACCGTCGTCGTCACCGCCGATGATTTGGAGATTCCGCTTGAGGCCCAAGGGCTTTCGATCTTCGGTGCCAACCACTGCGACGGCAAACGCACCGCGGAACGGCTGATCGCCCACGAGATGGCCCACCAGTGGTTCGGCAACTCGGTGACGGCGCGGCGCTGGCGCGACATCTGGCTGCATGAGGGATTCGCCTGCTACGCCGAATGGTTGTGGTCCGAGGAGTCCGGCGGTCCCAGCGCCGACGAACGGGCCCGGTCCTATCACAAGCGTCTGCAGCATTCGCCGCAGAACCTGCTGCTGACCGATCCCGGGGCGGCCGACATGTTCGACGACCGGGTGTACAAGCGGGGCGCATTGACCCTGCACGCCCTGCGCCTGGCGATCGGTGATACCAGTTTCTTTGCCCTGCTGAAGGATTGGACGACGCGGTACCGGCACAGCACCGCGGTCACCGACGATTTCACCGGGCTGGCCGCCAATCACGCCGCCGTCTCACTGCGCCCGTTGTGGGACGCCTGGCTGTATTCGACGGCCGTGCCGGACCTGTGACGGTCCCATGACCGACGGGCCGGTCACGCGGAACAGTGTCGCCCGGGTGGGGTTGGCCACGGTGCTGTCGGCACTGTGCGGCTACGCCGTGCTCTACCTGGCGGCCCGCAATCTGGAACCGGCCGGCTTCTCCCTGTTCGGGGTGTTCTGGGGTGCGTTCGGTCTGGTGACCGGGGCCGCCTTCGGGTTGTTGCAGGAGGCCACCCGCGAGGTCCGGGCCGCGCGGCACACCGGCGAGATCACCGGTCCGCGCACCCATCCGATGCGGGTGGCCGCGGGCCTCGGTATCGCGGCAGCCGTGTTCATCGCGGTCACCGCACCGCTGTGGTCGGGCCATGTGTTCGCACAGTCCCGGTTGCTGTCCGTCGTCCTGCTCAGCGTCGGGCTGGCCGGTTTCTGCCTGCACGCCACCCTGCTGGGCATGCTCGCCGGTGTGGACCGCTGGACCCAGTACGGAGCGCTGATGGTCACCGACGCCGGCCTGCGGGTGCTGGTCGCGGTGGCGAGCTTCCTGGCCGGGTGGGGACTGGCCGGTTATCTGTGGGCGACCGTCGCGGGTTCGGTGTCCTGGTTGCTGCTGCTGCTTGCCTCGCCGTCGAACAGGGCAGCTGCGGCGCTCGCGACACCGGGCAGCGTGCGGACCTTCCTGGCGGGGGCGTCCCACTCCATCGCCGCCGCGGGCGCCAGCGCCATCCTGATCATGGGATTCCCGGTGCTGCTCAAGGCGACCACGGCGCACCTCGGCGCCACCGGCGGCGTCGTCATCCTCGCCGTCACCTTGACCAGGGCTCCCCTGCTGGTGCCGCTCACCGCGCTGCAGGGCAATCTGATCGCCTACTTCGTCGACAAACCGGACGAGCGGCTACGCGCGCTGGTCATCCCGGCCGTGGTGGTCTCCGCGATCGGCGCACTGGGCGTGGTCGCGGCCGGGCTCGCGGGACCCTGGCTGCTGGAAGCCGGGTTCGGTTCGGACTACCGGGCGGGCGGCGCGCTGCTGGCGTGGCTGACCGCCGGTGCGGTGGCCATCGCGCTGCTGACCCTGACCGGTGCCGCCACCGTGGCCGCCGCCCTGCACCGCGCCTACGCGACGGGCTGGGTGAGTGCCACCGTCGCGGCGACCCTGCTGCTGCTCCTGCCGCTCGAACTGGAGACCCGCACCATCGTCGCGCTGTTGTGCGGGCCGCTGGTGGGAATCGCGGTGCACCTGGCGGCGCTGGCGCGGACTTCCCCTTCGTAGCGTGTAGTTTGGTGCCCATCGAAACCCCGTACCAGGACGTTTGGATCATCGTCCCCGCCTTCAACGAAGCGAGCGTCATCGCCGACGTCATCGCCGAATTGCGGACCGTCTTTCCGAACGTGGTGTGCGTGGACG
The DNA here is from genome assembly GCF_056403275.1 of Mycobacterium sp. P2_H7. NCBI lineage: Bacteria > Bacillati > Actinomycetota > Actinomycetes > Mycobacteriales > Mycobacteriaceae > Mycobacterium > Mycobacterium sp. P2_H7. The sequence goes on from NZ_JBFUFU010000006.1 coordinate 81,491, forward strand.
ACGGCAGCCGCGACGGCACCGCCGACGCCGCACACGCCGCGGGCGCACACCTGGTGCGCCACCCCGTGAACCTCGGGCAGGGCGCGGCCATCCAGACCGGTGTCGAGTACGCGCGGTCCCGGCCCGGGGCGGCGGTGTTCGTCACCTTCGACGCCGACGGACAGCACCGGGTCAAGGACGTCGTCCGGATGATCGACCGGCTCACCGGGGATTCCGTCGATCTGGTCATCGGCACCAGGTTCGGCGGCGCCGTCACCCACACTCCCCCGCTCAAACGGGTCATCCTGCGGCTCGCGGCGGTCGTCAGCCCGCACAGCCGCAGCCTTGGTCTCACCGACGCCCACAACGGCTTGCGGGTGTTCGACAAGGAGGTGGCCGACGAACTCAACATCACCATGAGCGGCATGGCGCACGCCAGCGAGTTCATCGCCCTGGCAGTCGAAAACCATTGGCGGGTAGCCGAAGAGCCGGTCGAGATCCTCTACACCGACTACTCGAAGTCCAAGGGCCAGCCCCTGCTCAACGGGGTCAACATCCTGTTCGACGGCCTCCTGCGCGGGAGGATGTCCCGATGAACTGGATCCAGGTGCTGCTGATCGCCTCGATCGTCACGCTGCTGGTCTACCTGCTGCGGTCACGGCGCAGCGCCCAGGCCAAGGCGTGGGTGAAGCTGGGCTACCTGCTGTTCGTCGTCGCGGCGATCTACGCGATCGTGCGGCCCGACGACACCACCGTGGTGGCCAACTGGCTCGGGGTCAAACGCGGGGCGGACCTGCTGGAGTACGCCCTGATCATTGCGTTCCTGTTCACCACGATCAGCACCTACATGCGGTTCAAGGATCTGGAGCTGCGGTATGCGCGGCTGGCGCGGGCGGTGGCCCTCGACGGTGCGCGCGCCCCCGCCGACGATCAGTAGCCGAGCAGTTTGGTCAGCAGGGCGATCTTGCGGGCCTCGAACTCCGGGTCGGGCAGTACGCGCCGCAAAATGGCCGACCCGTCGAAGGTGTTGGTGAGCAACGCCGTCACCACCGCACGGGACGCATCGGGGAATTGGTCGGCGGGCGGGATGGCCCGGGCCGTCTCGAAGATCTTGGTCCCGTACTCGGCCAGCACGTGCTGCAACGTGGTGCGCAGCTTCTCGTCGGTGCGGGCCGCGATCATCAACTCGAACAACACCGCGTTGGTGTCATTGCCGGTGACGTCGCTCAACACCGCCAGGACCGCGGGCAGCGCCGGCTCACTGGCCGGGATCTCCGCGACCTGCTTGCTGAACAACTCCAGCTGACGGCGCAACACCTCGTAGGCGGTGGCGGCCATGAAGTCCCCGATGGTCGGGTAGTGCCGGAACAGCGCACCCACCGACATGCCCGCGCGCTTGCAGATGACCGCCGCCGACGCACGGGCATAACCGATCTCGATGATCGTCTCGATGCTGGCGTCGAGCAGCCGGGCGATGGTCTCCTCGCGTCGCTGCTGCTGGGTGCGGGCCACGTCAGACCGCGGCCGGTTTCGCGCCGGAGTCGGCGCCGGCCCGCAGGTAGCGCCCGGAGCGGACCGTGGAGCCGTAGCCATCGCGGAACTCGCCGGCGCGGAACACCACCTGGCCGTTGACTCCGGTCGCAAGAACAGTGGCGTCGTTGCGGTTGACCATCCGGCTCAGATCGCCGTAGAACGGGACCGTCGCCTCGTGGTAGGAGTTCACCGAATCATCAAGGGCGGCAGGGTCGATCACCACGAAGTCGGCGCGGTCCCCGCGCCGCAGCGTGCCCGCCTCCAGGCCGAACCAGTCGGCCACCTCGGCGGTGAGGCGGTGGATGGCATGTTCGGTGGTCAGGAACGGCCGGCCGGCACGGTCGGCATCGCGCACCCGCTTGAGCATCCGCAGCGCGTAGTTGTAGAACGCCATGTTGCGAAGGTGCGCGCCGGCATCCGAGAACCCCATGTGCACCGACGGCTCCTTGGCCAGCTTGTCCAGCTGCTTGGGCCGGTGGTTGGCCACGATGGTGGTCCAGCGGACATTGCGTTCACCGTTCTCCACGAGCACATCGAGGAAGGCGTCCAGCGGGTGGATGCCGCGCGCGTCGGCGATCTGGCCGAAGGACTTGCCGACCAGCGTGGCATCCGGGCATTCGACAATGGTGGCATCATGAAAGTCCCTGTGCCACAGGGCAGGTCCGAGCTTGCGTCGGTCGAAGGAGCGGTGGAACCGGCGGCGGTACTCGGGATCGGCGAGCAGCGTGTTGCGCTCCAGCTGATCACGAAGGTGCAGGGCGGCGGTGCCCGCGCCGAACTCCTCGAAGACCGGCAGGTCGATTCCGTCGGAATACAGTTCGAACGGCACCGGCAGATGCTGGAAGCGCACCTTCGAATCCAGGATCCGGTTCAGCAGCCGCACGCCCGGGCCCAGGATGTGCACCGCCCCGGGTGAGGATTTGGCGTCGGCGGAGACCAGCAGGCTCATCCGCACGCCGCGGCGGCGCCCGAACAGACCGCTGCTCTCCAGGAAGAAGTTCAGTGCCTCTTGGATTTTCGCGACGTTGGGCGCGCTCTGTAGGATGCGCCCGTGCTTGCGGAGCACCTTGATCAGCCTGCGCCGCTCCCGCCAGGTGGCGAAGGTCGACGGCAGCGCCCGGGAGCGGAACCGGTCGCCGTCGAGTTTGTCGATCGCCGCATCCATCCCGGACATGCCGAGCATGCCGGCCTCCAGTGCCTTCTCCAGCCGCTGCGCCATGATCTCGAGTTCCGCGTCGGTCGGTTCGACGTCGCGGGTGGTGGCACGGTCCAGTCCCAGCACCGACGCCCGCAGATCCGAATGCCCCAGCAAGGAAGCGATATTCGGGCCGAGCGGCAGCGCGTCGATGGTCTCGACGTAGCCTGCCGGGTCGGTCCAGGTCTTGTGCTCGGTCAGGGCGCCGAGCACGTACTGGCGCGGCACCGCCTCCACCCGGCTGAACAGGTCGGCGGCATCCTCGGTGTCGGCGTACACCGTGGACAGCGAGCACATGCCGAGCAGCACGGTGGTGACGCCGTGGCGCACCGACTCACGCAACCCGGGATCGAGCAACACCTCGGCGTCGTAGTGGGTGTGCACGTCGATGAAGCCAGGGGTCACCCACTTGTCCGAAGCGTCGATGACATCGGGGCAACCCGTCTCATCCAGTGGCCCGGCCGACACGTCGGCCACCACCCCGTCGCGGATTCCGAGGGTGCGGGTCAGCGGCGGCCGGCCGGTGCCGTCGAACCACAGACCATTGCGGATGATGACGTCATAGGGCATGCCACCAGGCTAGGTTAGATAGCGAGCGCTCACAATCTTTTTGAGCGATCAATTCCGGAAGAAGTCGACCGTCCGCTCGATGCCCTCGTCGATGCCGACCTGCGGCACCCAGCCCAGCACCTCGGCGCCGCGGCTGATGTCGAGCTGGGATTTACGCAGGTCACCGAGGCGGGCGGGGTGGAACTCCGGGTCGTCTGCGGTGCCCACGGACTTGGCGATCGAGGAGTGCAGGTCGCGCACCGTGGTGCTGATGCCGGTGCCGACGTTGAAGCGCTGCCCGCTGCCGGCCTCGCCGGAGGCTTTCACGAAGGCGTCCACCACGTCGTCGACGAACACGTAGTCGCGGCTGTCGGTGCCGTCACCGAAGATCTTGGTGGTCGACCCGGCCAGCAGTGCCTTGGCGAAGATCGCCACCACACCGGCCTCGCCGTGCGGATCCTGGCGCGGGCCGTAGACGTTCCCGGGTGCGATGTGCGAGCAGTCCAGGCCGTACAGGTTGCGGAACGTGTTGAGGTACACCTCGCCGGCCACCTTGCTGGCCGCGTACGGCGATGCCGGGTCGGTGGGCACCTCTTCACTGGTGGGGAATACCGGCGGGGTGCCGTAGATGGAGCCACCCGAGGAGGTGTGCACGATCTTGCGCACGCCGTGTACGCGGGCGGCTTCGGCCAGCCGGATGGTGCCGACCACGTTGACCGAGGCGTCGAACTGCGGATTGTCCACGGAGTGCCGCACCGAGATCTGCGCAGCCAGGTGGAAGATCACCTCCGGCTGGGCCTCGGCAACGATCGCGCCGAGGTCGGCGGACACGATGTCGGCCTCGATGAAGGTGAAGTCGGGGTGAGCTTCCGCCGAGGTCAGGTTGACCCGCCGGCCGGTACTCAGATCGTCGATCCCCACGACGGCATGCCCGTCGGCGAGCAAACGATCGACGAGGGTGGATCCGATGAATCCGGCAGCGCCGGTGACCAGTGTGCGCACGGCCTCACTTTAGCCGCGGAAGGTGTGCATCCGTACAGTCGGCAGCGATGAAACCGGGCCGGGGCGAGCGCAGCGACGGGGGATGGATTGCGCACGTCGCTGTGGCGCTGATCGTGGCGCAGCTGGCGATCCGCGCAGTGGTGGCCTTCGGTGGCTATTTCTACTGGGATGACCTGATCCTGATCGGCCGCGCCGGCACCCAGGGCCTGCTGTCCCCCGGGTATCTGTTCGACGATCACGACGGGCATGTCATGCCGGGCGCGTTCCTGGTCGCCGGCGTGATCACCCGGCTGGCGCCGTTCAGTTGGATCTGGCCCGCGCTGAGCCTGCTGGTGCTCCAGCTACTGGCTTCGCTGGCTCTGCTGCGGACGTTGCACATCATTCTCGGCCGGCGCCCGGTGTTGTTGGTGCCGTTGACGTTCGCGTTGTTCACCCCGCTGACGGTGCCCGCCTTCGCGTGGTGGGCCGCCGGGCTGAACGCGCTGCCGCTGCAGGCCGCGCTGGCCTGGGTGTGCGGGTCGGCGATCCTGTTCCTGCGCACCGGCAACCGCAGGCACCTCGGTTCGGCGGTGCTGGTCTACTTCGGCGGTCTGCTGTTCTTCGAGAAGTCGGCCGTCATCCCGTTCGTCGCGTTCGCCGTCGCGGCCCTGCTGGCCCACGTGCGCGGGGAGTCGGTGGCGGAGGTGTGGCGACGGGGGCGCGCCCTGTGGGTGTCGCTGCTGCTGATCACCGCGGCGTGGATCGGCGTGTACCTGGTGGTCGTCGACCAGAAACGCTGGACCTTGGACCCCGTCATGACGTGGGACCTGTTGCGGCGCTCGGTGACCCACGCGATCGTGCCGGGTCTGGCGGGTGGGCCGTGGGACTGGCAGCGCTGGGCGCCGGCGTCGCCGTGGGGAACTCCCGGCGTGACCGTCATGGCGCTGGGCTGGCTGGTGCTGGCGGCCGTCTTCGCGGTGTCGCTGCTGCGCAAGCGGCGGCTCGGTTGGGTGTGGGCCACCGCTGTCGGCTACGCGGTGGCCTGCCAGGTGCCGATCTATCTGATGCGGTCGTCCCGGTTCACCGCACTGGAATTGGCGCAGACGTTGCGCTACCTCCCGGATCTGGTGGTGGTGCTGGCGCTGCTGGCGGCCGTCGCGTTCTGTGCACCCAATCGCACGTCGCCGCGACTGGACGCTTCGGTGCCGCGTTCGGTGGCGGTCGCCATGGTGGCGCTGGTGTTCGTGGCGAGCAGCCTGTACTCCACGGTGACGTTCCTGCGGGTGTGGCGGGACAGCCCCGTGCCTGCCTACGTGGCCAATGTCCGCGCCGGGCTCGCCTCCGTGGACACCCCGCTGCTGGACCAGGAGGTGGATCCGCTGATCCTGCAGCGGGTGGCCTGGCCGGAAAACCTGGCCGGCCATATGTTCGCGCTGGTCCGCCCGCGGCCCGAGTTTGCCACCGCCACAACCGAACTCCGCATGTTCGACAGCGCCGGCCGACTGTTGGACGCGGTGGTCACCTGGATGCGCACCATCACCCCCGGCCCGCACCCGAACTGCGGCTACCTGGTGCAGCCCGACGACGAGGTCACCATGCCGCTGGACGGGCCGCTACTGCCCGCCGACTGGACCGCCGAGATCAACTATCTGGCCAACAACGACGGCACGCTGACGATGACGCTGCCCGAGGGACCACCCGCGAAAGTGCCTGTGCGACCGGGGTTGAACCGGGTGTTCGTCCGGCTGCCGGGCGCCGGCGCGGCCATCAAGGTACGGGCCGACACCGCGGCACTGTCGGTGTGCATCGCGTCGGGACCTGTCGGATTCGTGGCGCCGAAGTAGTTGCGGCCCCGCATGCCAAGATCGTAAGCATGACTAACTTACGTGGCGAGGGTCTGCGGGTGTTCCGCGAACTGCTCCCCGGCTCACTTCCCGACGACGACACCGAGGTCGATTTCAGCGACGGCTTCGCACCGGAACTGATGGACATCGGCATCGAGAGCATCTTCGGCCGGCTGTGGTCGCGCGAAGGACTGAGCAAACGAGACCGCAGCCTGGTGACCCTCGGGATCCTCATCGCACTGCGCGCGAACGACGAACTGGACGCGCACTTCCGGATCGCCCGAACCAACGGACTCTCCGATGCCGAGTTGGCCGAAGTGATCTACCACGCCAGCGGATACGCCGGATTTCCCGCCGCCAACTCGGCGCGCACCGTCGCCACCGAGGCGCTCGCACCCGAATCCGCCTGAGCCCGGCGTGTGCGGCCGGACTTGTCGGTGACCTTCCCTAGGCTGCTCGGCATGAGTTGGCCAGATTCCCGCCCGTCGGTCGTCGCGCCGTGCCCGCACTGCGATGTCGACACGGTGTGGCTGCAGCTGGCCTACGGCAGCTGGCAACTGTTCGACGCACACATGCACGCCACCGACGACAGCGCACCCGGTAACCGGTTTGCCATCCGGCGGCACACCCGCCAGGTGATCGACCTCGACGACGAGCTGGAAAGCCGCTGGCCGACAACATGTCTGCAGCTGCACAAGTTCGCCTGCCCGGCCAGCTTCGAGCAGGCGCGCTTCCACCAGCGCAGGCCCCGCCAGGCCCACGACATCGATCTGGATGACCTGTTTCAGCGCCTCGCGGTACGCCGGGATGCGCTGGCAGCCGAGGCGGGTTAGCCACCCGGTTTCGCGATGATCCGCCGGGCCGCCTCGATGACGACGGCGCGACGGCTCGCGATGACCTCCGGGTCGTCGGTGCCCGCGATGTCGTCGGGCAGGTGTGCCCACGCCAGCCCGACCCCGAACAACAGGACGATCAGTTCCTCGGGCTTCCAGTTCGGATCGACGCGCCCGTCGGCCTGCGCGGCCTCGATGGCCGTGACCACCAACTCGGGAACCGGGTGACTGGCGGCGTCGGGCGCCGGCAGCACGAAGCCCTCCAGCCGGGCCCAGGTGAGCATGCGTAGGTGCTCGGGCCGCCGGCAGGCCAGGTCGTAGACACCGGCCGCGTATTCGGCGACGTCCTCGGGTGCTATCGGCACGGATTCGAAGAACTCGGCGGCGTCGGCGAGTGCGACCTCCCGGAACAAGGTCTCCTTGTCACCGAAGTGGGCGTACAGGCGTTCCTTGCTGGCCCTGGCGGAGGTGGCGATGCGGTCGATGCGGGCGCCGGCCAGCCCGCACCGGGCGAATTCGGCGCGGGCGGCGGTGAGGATCTCACCGCGCAGCTCTGTCGTCGTTCTCACAGGCTGATCATATACAGACGAACCAGTTCGTTCGGTATCGTGGCGTCATGTCCGCGCACATCATGACCAACGTCGACACCCTGATCGACCCACCCGGCCACATCCGCGCGATGCGAAGCGCCGCCGAGACCGTCGCCGACGCGGCCGCACCTCTTGTCGATCTGTATCGGCCGTACGTCGACGGTCTGGAGAACCTTCCACGCGACGGCCGATTCCTGTTGGTGGGCAACCACTCCCAGGCCGGCCTCGAGGCATTCCTGATCCCCTACGCGGTGCGTCGCGAACTCGGCATCCTGGTCCGGCCGCTCACCGACCGCGGCTTCGGCAAAATGCCCTTCCCCGCAGGCGAGCTGATGGCCGCGTTCGGCGCGACCGTCGGGGCGCCGGAATCCGCGCGGGAATTGATGCGGCACGACCAACCCATCCTGGTGTTCCCCGGCGGCGGCCGTGAGATCGCAAAGTTCAAGGGCGAGCAGAACACGCTGCGCTGGGAGGGCCGCGCCGGTTTCGCCCGGCTGTCGGTGGAGAACGACTACCCGATCGTGCCCGCGGCGCTCATCGGCGGCGACGACGTCTATACGAGCCTGACCCGCCGCGACGGACTGTGGGGTCGATTCAGCCAGGGGTTGGCCGAGAAGTTCGGCGGCAAACCCGACATGGCGATGCCGCTGGTTCGCGGACTCGGGCCGACGATGATCCCCCGTCCGCAGCGGATGTACCTGCGCTTCGCCGCGCCGATCGACACTGCCAAGCCCGACGGTGTCGACGAGCAGGCGTGGGTCGCGACGGTCCGGGATGAAACCAAGGACCGGCTGGAGCGCGCGCTCGAAGAGCTACTGGCCATCCGTGCCGAAGACCCGTACCGGGAACTCAATCCACTGGCGTGGCGCCGGGCGGTGCAACCCAACCGGTCTGCCTGAAAAAAATGGAGCCGCCCAGGGGAATCGAACCCCTGACCTTCTCATTACGAGTGAGATGCTCTACCGACTGAGCTAGGGCGGCGATGCCTGTTCACGCAGGCGCAGGTGAGTCTACGGCAGCACCTGTCCACCGCCCAAAAGACGGCCCCGGCTCAGCTCTTGAGCGCCATTCCCACCGTCGCGACCAAGGCGTCGACGGCGAACTTGGGCTTCACGTTCGTCTCGAGCGCCTCCCGGCATGCCAACACCGCCTCGATGCACCGCAGCAATTTGTCGGGTGGTGCGTGCGCGGCCAGCGCGGCGATCTTCTCCTGCATATCGGGGTGGTTGGCCACCACCCCGCCGGCGCCCGCGGACACCACCAGCGCGTCGCGGAAGTAGGTCGCCAGGTCCATCAGCGCACGATCCAGTGCATCCCGCGAGGCGCGGGTCTGTCGCGACTTCTGCCGTTTCTCCAGATCTTTCATCGCGCCGGCCGCCCCGCGAATCGCCCCCGCGGCCCCCTTGCCGGTGCCGCCCGCGCCCAACGCGGTGCGCAGCTCGTCGGTTTCGCTCTCGTTGCGGCCGGCGGTCAAGGCCTTCGCCTCGGCCTCGGCCGTCGCCACCAATTCTTCGGCCGCGGCGTAGGCCCGACTCGGGGTGGCCGCATCGCGAGCCAGTCCCAGCGCGCGCTCGCGGCGCTGCCGGGCCTCCGGATCCGTCGCCAACCGCCGCGCCCGGCCGACGTGCCCGCCGCTGATCGAGGCCGCCCAGGTGGCGAGCTCCTCGGTCAGGCCGTCGTTGTCGACGAGCACCTGCGCGATGGCTTCCGCGCGCGGCGTCACCAAGGCGACGTGCCGGCAGCGGGAGCGCAGCGTCACCGCGATGTCCTCCGGATCCACCGACGGCGCGCAGAGCAGGAACACCGTCGACGGCGGCGGCTCCTCGACCACCTTCAGCAGCGCGTTGGCCGCCCCCTCGGTGAGCCGGTCGGCGTCCTCGACCACCACGATCTGCCAACGACCGGTGCCCGGGCGGCGTGACGCGATCTGCACGATGTCGCGCATCTCGGAGACACCGATGGACAGACCTTCGGGGATGATGCGCCGCACGTCGCCGTGGGTGCCTGCCATCGTCGTGGTGCAGGCGCGGCATTCGCCGCAACCCGGTTCACCCTCGGACTGGCACTGCAGGGCGGCCGCGAAACACACCGCGGCGATGGACCGACCGGACCCCGGCGGGCCCGTGATCAGCCACGCATGAGTCATCCCACCCGCTGTGAGTCCGCTGTGAGAGGAATCACGACGAGCCTTGCGCGCGGCCGCCACCAACTCCGCCGCCACGGCGTGTTGGCCCACCAGCCGCTCGAATACACCGCTTCCCACGGCTCAGACACTAGTGGTGGGTCGCGACATGACCGAGAACACCAGCGCATGAGGTCACACCTGACCGATACGGTAAACGGGTGACCACGGCGACCAACCCGATCGGGCGAATCAGCGCATTCGTCCGCTGGGTCGCGCGCACGCCGTGGCCGGTGTTCACGCTGGGCATGGTGCAGTCCGACATCATCGGCGCGCTGTTCGTCCTCGGCTTCCTCCGTTTCGGCCTGCCCGCCGAGGACCGCATCCAGCTCCAGGACCTGCCCGCCTTCAATCTGGCGATCTTCCTGGCCTACCTGTTCGTGGCGTTCACGGTCGGCGCCTACCTGAGCCTGCGGCTGCTCCTGCCGGTCATCCGCTGGCAGCGGCGCGACACCCTGCTCGCCGACGGCGACCCCACCATCACCGGGCTGGCCCGGGTGCGTGCGCTGAAGATGCCGTTCTACCGCACCCTGATCAGCGTCTCGAACTGGCTGCTCGGCTCCATCGTGTTCATCGTCGCGAGCTGGCCGGTGGCCAGCAAGTCCGCGCCCGTCGTCGCCGTGGCCACCGCCCTGGGTGCCACCGCGACCGCGATCATCGGCTACCTGCAGTCCGAGCGCGTGCTTCGCCCCGTCGCCGTCGCCGCGCTGCGCGGCGGGGTACCGGAGAACTTCCGTGCGCCCGGGGTCATCCTGCGCCAGGTGCTCACCTGGGTGCTGTCCACCGGGGTGCCACTGCTGGCCATCGTGCTCGCGTTGGTGGCCAGCAAGTTCGCCATCCTCACCGCGCCCGCCGAACGCCTGAACACCCCGCTGCTGCTACTGGCCATCGCTGCCCTGGTGATCGGGCTGGCAGGCACGGTGCTGGTGGCCATGTCCATCGCGGACCCGCTGCGTCAGCTGCGCTGGGCCCTCGGTGAGGTGCAACGCGGTAACTACAACGCGCACATGCAGATCTATGACGCCAGCGAGCTGGGCCTGCTGCAGGCTGGCTTCAACGACATGGTGCGCGACCTGGCCGAGCGGCAACGGCTGCGCGACCTGTTCGGCCGCTACGTGGGTGAGGACGTCGCCCGCCGGGCCCTCGAACGCGGCACCGAACTCGGTGGTCAGGAACGCGATGTCGCAGTGCTTTTCGTCGATCTGGTGGGTTCGACACAGCTGGCCTCGACCATCCCGGCCTCCGAGGTGGTGAACCTGCTCAACGAGTTCTTCCGCGTCATCGTCGACACCGTGAACAAGCACGGCGGCTTCGTCAACAAGTTCCAGGGTGACGCCGCGCTGGCCATCTTCGGCGCGCCGATCGAGCACCCCGACGCCCCAGGCGCTGCGCTGGCGGCATCCCGCGAGCTGCACGACGAACTGGTGAACGTGCTGGGGCAGACCGAATTCGGCATCGGGGTGTCCGCAGGGCGGGCGATCGCCGGCCACATCGGCGCGCAGGCGCGGTTCGAGTACACCGTGATCGGTGATCCGGTCAACGAGGCCGCCCGGCTGACCGAGCTGGCCAAGCTGGAGACCGGCCATGTGCTGGCCTCGGCGATAGCGGTCAGCGGCGCACTGGACGCCGAGGCGCTGTGCTGGGACGTCGGCGAGATCGTCGAACTGCGCGGCCGGGTCGCGCCCACCCAGCTGGCCAGGCCGCTGGTCCGGTCCAGCCCGAGCGGACGCATCCAGATCGGGCAGGACGCGAACCGGGGCGGCTAAGCCTTCTTGGCGGCTTTCTTCGCCGGAGCCTTCTTGGCCGGCGTCTTCTTCGCGGCGGCCTTCTTGGCCGGCGCCTTCTTGGCGGCCTTCTTCACCGGGCCGCGGGCACGGCGGTCGGCGAGCAGCTCGGAGGCACGTGCATCGGTGATCGACAGCACGTCGTCACCCTTGCGCAGGCTGGCGTTGGTCTCACCGTCGGTGACGTACGGGCCGAAACGGCCGTCTTTGATCACCATCGGCTTCTCCGACACCGGGTCGTTGCCGAGCTCGCGCAGCGGCGGTGTCGCAGCACCCTGACGGCCGCGCCGCTTGGGCTCGGCGTAGATCTTGAGCGCCTCGTCGAGGGTGACGGTGAACATCTGCTCTTCGGTCGCCAAGGACCGGGAGTCGGTGCCGCGCTTGAGATACGGGCCGTAGCGGCCGTTCTGCGCGGTGATCTCCTCGTTGTTGGCCGGGTCGACGCCGACGACGCGGGGCAGCGAAAGCAGCCGCAGCGCATCCTCGAGGGTGACGGTCTCCAGGTCCATGGTGCGCAATAGCGAACCGGTTCGCGGCTTGGGGCCCGTGGGCTTCTTGCCCTTCTTCGCCGTGACCCCATCTTCGGGATCCTCCGGTGGCTCGGGCAGCACCTCGGTGACGTAGGGACCGTAGCGCCCGTCCCTGGCCAGGATCTCGTGCCCGGATTCCGGGTCGATACCGAGGGAGCGGCCCTCTTGCGGTGTGGCGAAAGCCTTTTCGGCGAGTTCGAGGGTCAGCTCGTCGGGAGTCAGCTCATCCTTGAGGTTGGCGCGCTGCGGCTTGAGCTCCCCGGGGTTTTCGTCGTCGGCGACCATCCGCTCCAGGTACGGGCCGTTACGGCCGACGCGGACGTTGATGGCGCGGCCTTCGTCGTCGTCAAAGAGCTTGATGGAGTTGACAACCCGAGCGTCGATGCCCTCCAGGTTGCCGCCGACCAGTTGCTTGAGTCCGCCGGCGCGGGCGATGGATCCGTCCACGCCGTGCTCGCCGCCGAAGTAGAAGTTGTTGAGCCAGTTGGTCCTTCGCTCGTTTCCCGAGGCAATCTCGTCGAGCTCGTCTTCCATGGCGGCGGTGAAGTCGTAGTCGACCAGCCGGCCGAAATGCTGCTCCAGCAACCCGATGACGGCAAACGCCACCCAGGACGGCACCAGGGCGCTGCCCTTCTTGTGCACGTAGCCGCGGTCCTGGATGGTCTTGATGATCGACGAGTACGTCGAAGGCCGGCCGATGCCCAGGTCTTCGAGCGCCTTGATCAGCGAGGCCTCGGTGTAACGGGCCGGGGGCGAGGTGGTGTGCCCGTCGGCGGTCAGACCCGCCGCGTCGACGCGCTGGCCCTGGGTGAGGTTCGGCAGCCGGCTCTCGGCGTCGTCGGCCTCGCCGCCGGCCTGCTCGTCGAGGCTCTCGACGTAGGCCTTCAGGAAGCCGGCGAAGGTGATGGTGCGGCCCGAGGCGTTGAAGACGACCTGCTCGCCCGTGCGGGCGGTGCCCGAGATCCGCAGGCTGAGCGTGGTTCCGCGGGCGTCGGCCATCTGGGAGGCGACGGTGCGCTGCCAGATCAGCTCGTAGAGCCGGAACTCGTCGGTGTCCAGGGCGCTGTGCAGCTGGCCCGGGGTCTGGAAGACGTCACCGGCGGGCCGGATGGCCTCGTGCGCCTCCTGCGCGTTCTTCACCTTGCGGGTGTACTGGCGCGGCGAGGGGTGCACATACTCGGCACCGTAGAGCTGGCTGGCCTGGTTGCGGGCCGCGTTGATGGCCGACTCCGACAGCGTGGTCGAGTCGGTACGCATGTAGGTGATGTAGCCGTTTTCGTACAGCCGCTGCGCGATGCTCATGGTGCGCTCCGAGGAGAACCGCAGCTTGCGGCCTGCTTCCTGCTGCAGCGTCGACGTCATGAACGGCGGGTAGGGCTTACGCGTGTAGGGCTTCTGCTCCACCGACGACACCGCGAGCTGCTCGCCGCGCAGCCCGCCGGCCAGGGCGTTGGCGGCGGCCTCGTCGAGCACGAGCACCTCGTCGGGCTTGCGGACAGCGCCCAGCGAGTCGAAATCGCGCCCGCTGGCGACCCGGCGACCGTCCACGGTGTTGAGCTTGGCGGTGAACTTGGGCGGCGACGCCGACGGGTCGGAGACCGACGCGTCGAGTTCGGCGGTGACGTCCCAGTAGCCGGCGCTACGGAACGCCATGCGCTCCCGCTCGCGCGACACGATGATGCGGGTGGCCACGGACTGCACCCGGCCGGCCGACAGTTTGGGCGCGACCTTCTTCCACAGCACGGGCGAAACCTCGTAGCCGTACAGGCGGTCGAGGATGCGGCGGGTTTCCTGCGCGTCGACCAGAGCGATGTCGAGGTCGCGGGGATTCTCGGCGGCGGCCCGGATGGCGGGTTCGGTGATCTCGTGGAACACCATCCGCTTGACGGGGATGCGGGGCTTCAGCGTCTCCAGCAGGTGCCAGGCGATGGCCTCACCCTCGCGGTCACCGTCTGTCGCCAGATAGAGCTCGTCGACGCCCTTGAGGAGGTCCTTGAGTTCGGTGACGGTGGCCTTTTTATCCGGGCTGACGATATAGAGGGGTTCGAAGTTGTCATCGACGTTGACGCCGAGTCGGGCCCACGGTTCGGATTTGTATTTGGCCGGGACGTCCGCGGCATTGCGCGGAAGGTCGCGAATATGCCCGCGCGAGGATTCCACGACGTAGTTGGAGCCGAGGTAGCCGGCGATTTTGCGCGCCTTCGTCGGCGACTCGACTATGACGAGCCGCCGTACGTTACCGGCGCCTCCCGGGCTCCGGTCCTCGTCAGCCACCTGCTTTTACTCTCCAGTTCTCTGCGCGTGTCCAGCGCGTTGGCAACTGACAATTTCGCACCCCACGCGTACCAACGCAAACCGGCTCGCCCGTGACATGTCCTTATATTCGGGGCCACTGCGCGAACGCGTCGGTGTCCCCCGGAGGTTCCCCAACCGTCTCTACCAGGCGTGACAGCCGTCTGCGGCCACTGATTCGCAAGGCTGGACGGGACCCTCTGGTACCGATCAGAGTGGGCGCAATTCCCACCCGCATGAGGGCCGCGGCAAGGGCGGCATGGGTGTCGGGCGCGTGCGGATCCAGGCCCAGCAGGTATCGGTCGGCCTCCGGCCGTCCGTCCGCCAGCGCCCAGGCCCGCAGCTCGCGAGGGCCGGGCAGCCACTGCGCGGGCACCGTCTTGACCGCACCCCTGGTCCACTCCCTGGCCAGCCCGGTCAGGCGGTTGTCCATGCCCGTACGGACCAGCGGGTTGTTCTCGTCGGTCCGGGCGATCTCGGCCACCAGGCCGGCCTCGGTGATCATCTCGGCCAGGCCTTCGGCACGCCAGAGCCGGTCGATGACCACCGACAACCGTGCCTCATCACCGGAGATCACCACCTGGCCGGAAGCCGCGAGAATCCCCGTGAGGTCGGCCACCTGCGGTGGTATCGACTCAGCCGAGAAGAACGACAGCTGGCTCACACGCTCGACACTAACGGCGCCGTAAACGAAAACGCCCCCGGCGTGGCCGGGGGTGTTTCGTCAGACTGTGCTAGATCAGACGGCGCGAACGCCGGTGGCCTGGGGGCCCTTGGGGCTCTGGCCGACCTCGAACTCAACCTTCTGGTTTTCTTCCAGGGTGCGGAAGCCCGACCCCTGGATTTCCGTGTAGTGGACGAAAACATCGGCGGAGCCGTCCTCGGGGGCGATGAAGCCGAAGCCCTTCTCCGCGTTGAACCACTTCACAGTTCCCTGTGGCATTTTCCGTACATTCCTTCTCTTACCGGGTGCGGTTCACCGACTTCCGGTGTACCGGGCCCGTTCCGACCGCCAATCCTTCGTGGAGTCGCCGGAACTTGACCCGACCTACAACCCTCGCAGGAACCGCGATCGCAACGACGATCCTGCGAGTGCGAGAACACGAACACAGAAGCTGCGACCGCGATTAGTCAATCATGTTCAGAGCGCCTACAACAGTGTCGGCACGATCCGGTAGTTAACAATTCACCTGGGGACACGTCCCGGGAATCTCCCCGGAATTTGAGAACGGAAGCAGGTGAGCGGATCAGTGGCAGAGTCGGGATCTCTGTTCGGGCGCGAACTGCTGGCCCGTGCGCTGGAAGGCACTGCCCCCGACGAACATCCGCTGCGGCACGTCACCGATCTGCCCGCGCGCCGTGCCCAGGGCCGGCCGTGGCCGCAGTGGGCTCCCGACGAGGTGGTCGCGGCGTACGCGGAGCGCGGGATCACCGGATTGTGGTCACACCAGTTGGCGGCCGCGGAGTTGGCACATCAGGGTCGCCACGTGATGGTGTCGACCGGCACGGCGTCGGGCAAGTCGCTGGCCTATCAACTGCCGATCCTGGCGGCGATGTCGGAGAACCGCCAGGCCAGAGCGTTGTATCTGGCGCCGACCAAGGCGCTGGGCCACGATCAGCTGCGCGCCGCGCAGGCGCTCACCTCGGCGGCGGAGACGCTGCGCGACATCGCGCCGAGCGCCTACGACGGCGACGCCACCACCGAGATGCGGCGCTTCGCCAGGGAGCGGTCGCGGTGGATCTTCTCCAACCCCGACATGATCCATCTGTCGTTGCTGCGCAACCACGCTCGGTGGGCGGTGTTCCTGCGCAACCTCACCTACATCGTGGTCGACGAGTGTCATTACTACCGTGGCATCTTCGGGTCGAATGTGGCGATGGTGCTGCGTCGGCTGCTGCGCCTGTGCGAGCGGTATTCGGGGACTCCCACCGTCATCTTCGCCAGCGCCACAACGGCACTCCCGGGTGAGACCGCCGCAGAACTGATCGGCCAGACTGTCGTCCCCGTGACCGACGACGGGTCACCGCAGGGCGGGCGCACCATCGCCCTGTGGGAGCCGGCCCTGCTGGGGGATCTCGTCGGCGAGAACGGCGCCCCGGTGCGGCGATCGGCGGGCGCGGAGGCCGCGCGGGTGATGGCCGACCTGATGGCCGAGGGGGCACGCACCCTGACTTTCGTGCGTTCCCGGCGAGGTGCCGAGCTGACCGCACTCGCCGCGCGGGCCCGGCTCGAGGACATCGCGCCGCACATCGCCGACCGGGTCGCCTCCTACCGCGCCGGCTATCTCGCCGAGGATCGCCGCGAGCTGGAACACGCCCTGTCCGAGGGAGATCTGCGCGGGCTCGCCACCACGAACGCACTGGAACTCGGCGTCGACATCGCGGGACTGGACGCCGTCGTGCTGGCCGGCTTCCCCGGCACCGTCACGTCGTTCTGGCAGCAGGCCGGCCGTTCGGGGCGGCGGGGCCAGAGTGCGCTGATCGTGCTGATCGCCAGGGACGACCCCCTGGACACCTACCTGGTGCACCATCCGGAGGCGCTGCTGGACAAGCCGATCGAGCGGGTGGTGATCGACCCGGCCAATCCGCACGTGCTGGGCCCGCAGCTGCTGTGTGCGGCCACCGAAGTGCCCCTGACCGATGGCGAGGTGCGGGCCTGGAGCGCCGAGGCGGTGGCCGCCGAACTGGTCGACGACGGGTTGTTGCGGCGCAGGCCGAGCGGGTACTTCCCCGCGCCCGGCGTCGATCCGCATCACGCGGTTGACATCCGGGGTGGGTCCGGCGGCCAGATCGCCATCCTGGAGGACGGCACCGGCCGCATGCTGGGCACCACCGGCACCGGCCAGGCACCGGCCGCCATCCATCCCGGCGCCGTCTACCTGCACCAGGGGGAGAGTTATCTGGTCGACTCGCTGGACTTCGAGGACGGGATCGCCTTCGTGCACGCCGAGGACCCCGGCTATACGACGTCGGCGCGGGAGATCACCGATATCACCGTGACCGGGCCCGGTGAGCGAAACACATACGGCCCCATCACTCTTGGCCTCGTCCCGGTGTCGGTGACCAATACCGTGACGGGCTATCTACGCCGCAGGGTCGACGGTGAGGTCATCGACTTCATCGAGCTGGACATGCCGTCGCGCACCCTGAATACCGTGGCCGTGATGTGCACACTGCCCCCGGAATTGTTGGCCGCCAACGGGATCGAGATGCTGGGGGTGCCCGGGGCGCTGCACGCCGCGGAGCACGCGGCCATCGGCCTGCTGCCGCTGGTGGCCAGCTGCGACCGGGGCGATATCGGTGGAGTGTCCACGGCGTCCGGACCGGAAGACGGGCTGCCGACGATATTCGTCTACGACGGGTATCCGGGCGGGGCGGGTTTCGCCGATCGGGGATTCCGGAAGTTCGCCACCTGGTGGGGCGCCACCGCCGCCGCCATCGAGGCATGTGAGTGCCCGTCGGGTTGCCCCTCATGTGTGCAGTCGCCCAAGTGCGGCAACGGAAATGACCCATTGGACAAGGCCGGCGCCATCACGGTGCTGCGCCTGGTGCTCGGCATACTGGCTCGCCACGAGCCCTGACGATCCACCCCACGAGAATCGCCGTTTGCTCTGCCCGCACGCCGACACCGGCACGCCGAGCACCTCGACATCGCGACAAACGGTCGGACAACGCGATCCGTTTTCAATCCCGGCGAACCGGGCGCCGACGTAAAGTACCCCGCTACCAGGGCACACGCAAATTCTTTTCTCTACGCACACACCCTGATCGGTCGCTCCGATCCGACGCGCACGACGGATTTCGTTGCAGACGCAAATCGCGGGCGCAGCGCCTGCCGCCAGCTAAACTGCTCCCCATGGACCACGACTGGCTGCTCGTGGAGACGCTCGGCGACGAGCCCGCAGTGGTCGCCCAGGGGTCGCGCACCAAGAACCTCGTTCCGATCAGCACCTTTCTGCGACGGAATCCGCACCTGATGGCCATCCAATCCGCGATCGGTGAAACCGTCCGCGGTGGACAACCGCTGACGAGCATCACCACCAAACACGATCGGGTGATCTGCACCGACGTGGTGCGGATGTCCGACGGGGTGATCCACGGCGTGCAGTTGTGGATCGGCCCGCCCGATGTGGAGGTGCCGGAGCGCCCGTTGATCGGCCCACTCAAATGGGATCTGGATTCGGGTGTGGCAACCGACACCGCGGAGTCGCTGACCAACAGTGGCCGCGACGCGTCCCGGGAGGCGACGCACGGTCGCGCCTTTGCCGAGGATCTGCCGGCACGGGCGCTCAACCCGGACGAGTCCAGCGTGCTCTCGATGGTCATCCGCGCCAAACCGGGCCATGTCATGTGCAGTACCTGGAACGTCACCGACTACCAGGGCAGGCCCATCGCGGTGGGTTTCGTGGCCCGCGCCGCCCGGGAAGCACAGGACGACGGCACCGAGCGGTTGATCTGCCGGTCGATGAACTGGCGCGCCGAGCGTGAGGAACCTCTGGCCCGGCCCGATGATCTGGCCCAGCGCATCCTCAACGGCCTGGCGGTGCCCGGCGTGTACCGCGCGCTGGTGGATTTGAACAGCTGGCGCCTGCTGAAGTGGCTCGATACGCCGTGCCCGTTCTACGACTGGCGCGCCGCCGAAACGGACGTCCCCATGCTCGATCCTGCCGACGAGCACCACATCCTCTCCATGGCACAGGAATTCGCCATCGGACCGACGGCCCGTGTGCTGGGCCTGCGGGCCCACGGCGGGGGCTACACGCCGATCCACGTGACGGCCACCCGCGTCGAACTCGACGAGAACACCATCGCGGCGCTGCTGGCGTTGCGGCTGCCCACCGACGAGGAGATGGCCGCCGCCCAGCACGGGGCGGTGGTGGCCGATCCCACCGATGCCGGCTCCCGGCCCACCCTGAAATCCCTCTTGCGGCTGGGTAAATCGGAGGAGCATCAGGACTGATCCGCGGGGCCGGCGCGCGCCTGGGCGCGGGCCCGCCACTGTCGTAACCCGGTGGCCGCATCCACACTGACCACAGCGTCCAATCCGTCGACGACGCAGCCCGCCAGGGTGACGCTCATCGCCGAGGTCACCGAAGCTGCTTGCGCGCAAGCGAATTGCTGCCCCGCGGGCAGGCCGACCGCGGCGGCGTGGGCGGCCAGGTCCGCGGCCGCCTGGGCCCGGTGCCGCGCGACGACGGCCGCACCCAGTATCACCAGACCCGAGGTGAGCGCGACCAGCACGCCGACCATGGCCGCCGCGATCAGCGTCGCGGAGCCGCGGTCATCGCTGCCCAGGCTCGACCGCCGCGAAGGCTTCTGCGGCGACGGTGATGCCCGGCAGCAGGGGCGACCTCGCGCTGACCCGGGCGACGATGAAGCCACCGTCGCGCCGCAGGGCCACCATCGCGCCGTGCGGGCCGACCTGCTCGGCCGCGGCGACACCGTTCCCGCCCCGTGCAGCCAGCCGGGCCGCCTCCCTGGCCGCGTCGATGCACCGGACCTGCATGCCGAGCGCGGTGAGGCCGGCCGCGCAGAGGACCAGGACCGCCACCAGCGTGGCGACCGCGAACGCGGCCTCGACGGTGACGGCGCCGTCATCGCCACTCAGACATTGGTGTTGAGCGCCCTGGTGATGATGTTGGACAGCGCGGTGACGATGGAATCGCCCGTCACCACCGAATACAGGATGGCGCCGAAAGCAGCGGCAGCCACGGTGCCGATCGCGTATTCCACCGTCGACATCCCGGACTCGTCGGCGGCGAGCACTATCAGCTTCGTCTGAATCGATCGGAACATGTTTCCTCCCATTGTCTTTCCCTTCGGTTGATGGAGTGTTCACAGCAGACCCGCCCCCAGCACGTCGCCCGCCAGCCCAGCCACGACCGGCACCACGCCCAGACAGACGAACGCGGGCAGGAAGCACAGACCCAGCGGGCCCGCGATGAGCACCGCGGCCCGACCGG
Organism: Mycobacterium sp. P2_H7; assembly: GCF_056403275.1. NCBI lineage: Bacteria > Bacillati > Actinomycetota > Actinomycetes > Mycobacteriales > Mycobacteriaceae > Mycobacterium > Mycobacterium sp. P2_H7. The sequence continues at coordinate 101,746 of NZ_JBFUFU010000006.1, forward strand.
AGGCGGCCTCTGCCGCGGCGCCCGCATCACCGCGTACCTGATCGGCAAGCTCTGCGGCGCCCTGTGCCAGCGCCGCACCGGATTCGGCGGATCGCCGTGCCATCCGGGCCAGCGTGCTGCCGTGTGGGTCGGCCGTCGACTCGGCCTGCCCCCAGGCCTTGCCCGGGTCCGCGCCCAGCGCGAGCAGTTGCGCAGCGCGGGTCAGCCGTTCGGCCAGTTCGGCAGGAGCGAGCGCGGCCGCCGCCGCGGCTGCACCCGGGGTGGACATTCCGGCGCTCAGACACGCCGACAGCACGTCGAAGCAGGATGCCGCGGCGAGTGGATCCGCTACCCGACGCGCCGCCCTCGGCTCGACGGGGCTGATGCCGATCCGTGCGGGACCCGCCCCGACGAGTAGAGCAGCGGCGAGAAGTATGGCAGGCCAGGTCATTTCACGGCTCCCGATGCGATTCGCTCCGACCACCACAATCCCAGGCAGCACAGCGACACACCGATGACCAGCAGCCAGCCACCCGAGCCGCCGGACAACAGGAAGCGCAGCGAGTCCGCCCCGATGAGCTGTCCGAGGGCGATGCCGAACACGGGCAGCGCCGCAAGAATTGCGGCCGTGGCGCGAGCCCCGGCCAGTCCCGCGTCGACCTTGGCCGAAAAGCGTTCGCGCTCGGCGATATCGCGCTGTGCAGCCCGCATGAGCGTGGCGATGGCCAGGCCATGGGTCTGGGCGAGGTGCCAGCACACCGCGAGCCGCTCCCAATGTCCGGGTAGCGCAGATGTCCCAGCGGCCGCCCGCAGGCCGGCCGCCACATCGCCGCCGAGATGCCCGCGCGACGCCACCCCGCGCAACGCCGCGGCCACCGGTCCCTCGACTTCCCCGGCTGCCACACCGAAGGCCCGCACGGGGTGCGCACCCACCCGCAGTTCACCCATGAGGACATCCAGCGCGTCCCGCAGCGCCGCGGCTTCGGACCGTCGGCGTGCCCGGCGATCCGCCTGCCTGCGACGGGCAGCTACGGCGCCGATCACCAGCGCGGCCGCCGCGACGGTCGCCACGGGCAACAGGAGCACCGCCACGCCGCCCGCCGCCAGCGCGCACGGCCACAGCAGCAGACGGCCGGCCACCACGTGTCCGGGCAGTCCGAGCCGCCGCCGCGCCGCCGACGGCACGATGAGCAGGGCGGCCGCCAGCAGCAGCGCGGCGCCCATCATCGGTGGCGCCGGTCATCGATGATCCGGGTGAATGCCGGCGCGCCAGAGCCGAACCCGCCGTCCACATCCCACACCGTCTCGGCCCGGACGCAGCCGTCGTCGCCCCGGACCAGCACGGCGAGCTCGACGAGCCGGCGACCGGCCGACGCGTCCCTGCGCACATGCAGCACGACCTGCACCGCGGCGGCGAGTTGACTGTGCAGCGCCGCACGATCCAACCCACCGGCGCCCGCGAGCGCCTCCAATCGGGCCGGCACCTCCAATGGGCTGTTGGCGTGCACGGTGCCCGCTCCCCCGTCGTGACCGGTGTTGAGCGCGGCGAGCAGGTCGACCACCTCGGCGCCGCGCACCTCCCCGACCACGATCCGGTCGGGCCGCATCCGCAGGGCTTGGCGGACCAGATCACGCACGGACACCACACCGACGCCTTCGACGTTGGCGCCCCTGGCCACCAGCTTGACCAGATGCGGATGCCGGGGCGCGAGTTCGGCGGCGTCCTCGACGCACACGATCCGCTCACCTGGGTCGACGGCACCCAGCATCGCCGCCAGGAGCGTCGTCTTGCCCGCACCGGTGCCACCAGAGATCAGGAATGCCATTCGGGTGCAGAGGATCTGGCGGAGCAGGTGGGCCGCCTCCGCGGCGATGGCGCCGGCGGCGATCAGCGCATCGAGGTCCTGGTCGGCCGGGCGCAGCACGCGCAAGGACAGGCAGGTTCCGCCGACGGCGATCGGTGGGAGCACGGCATGCAGCCGTACCGGGTCGGCACCCAGACAGGTCAGTTGTCCGTCCACCCAGGGTTGGTTCTCGTCGAGCCTGCGACCCGCCGCGAGCGCGAGTCGTTGAGCGAGCCGCCGTACCGCGTCTTCGTCGGTGAATCGGATCTCGCTGCGGGACAATCCGTTTCCACCGTCCACCCAGACGGCATCCGGTGCGGTGACGAGGACATCGGTGGTGCCGGGCAGGCGTAGCAGCGGGTCGAGCAGACCTGCGCCCGTCAGTTCGGTCTGCAACACGCGCATGGTGGCCAGGACATCCGTGTCGCCGAGCACACCACCGGATTCCGCCCGGATCGCCGCGGCGACGACGGCCGGGCGCAGCGGAATGTCTTCGACGGCAAGGCGTTCCCGCACGCGCTCGATCAATGACGCCGTCACGCCGGCACTCCCGCCGGTTGTTGCGGCAAAAGTGCCAGGATCCGGCTCGCCGCCGTGGCCAGCGGCGATCTGGCGCGAGCCCGGAGTCCACCACGCTCCATCGCGCCGTCCAGACCGGGCTGGGGCCGCATCGAGACGAGCAGCGGCAGGTCCACGGTGCGGGCGACGTCCTCGGCGCGCAGCCCGCCCGGGGAAGGACCGCGGACCACCAGTCCGACATTGGGATTGATGCTGCCGGCCCAGCCTGCCGTCACACCGGCAGCGGCCGTCGACCGCACGTCGGCGGGGGTGATCAGCACGACGAGGTCCGCGGCCCGCAGCGCCGTCTCGGAGGCGGGGCCGGGTTGGCGGGGCACGTCACACACCACCGTCACCCCGGCGCGGCGGCCCGCATCGATGACCGCCGCGAGCGGGCCGGCCGCGATATCGGCTCCCGCGCGGCCGCCGGACAGCACGGTGACCCCGCGGCGCGACGGCAGCACGTCGCGTAGTGCGTCGTAGCCGAGCCTGCCGTCGCTCAGGGAGAGATCGGGCCAGCGCAGTCCCGCTTCGCCCTCGCTACCCAGCGCCAGGTCCAGACCGCCGCCCCAGGGATCGGCGTCGATCAAGAGCGCCTCGGCTGCCGTCTGCGCGATGGCCACCGCGAGCAGGGAGGCGCCGGCGCCGCCGGTACCGCCCAACACGGCGACTGCCGGACCGCACCGCGCCCCCGCGCCGTGCCGGTCCGCAGCGCCGGACAGCTCGGTCACCAGTTCGCCGTCCTGCCGGGGCAGCTGCAGCACCCGTTCGGCGCCGACGGCCACCGCAGATTCCCAGTCCGCGCCCGTCAGCGCGGCCGACAACAACAGCACCCTGTCCCGGCGTGGGAGCCCATGCGCCACGCACCGCAGCGCGCCAGCGTTGTCCACGAGCACCATCAGAGCGCTCGCCCAGACGGCCCCGCTGGACGGTTCGCCGACGTGCACCACCCGCACCCCGGCAGCGGCGGCGACGCGATCGACATCGTCACGCACCGCGCCGTCGGTGAGGATCGCCAGTACCGACACCGATGCAGAATTGGTCACCCGACCACTGTGCGAACAGGCGGCGAACAAGCGCTAGAGGGCAGTCGAACATCTGTGGATGAATCGGCAACTGTGCATGAATCCCGGCCGGGCGTCGCACTGAGAATGGCATTCCGCAACGCCGGAAAGGTGTGATGGCCACCACGGGCCGAAAGAAAAACCCCCAGAAAAGGGACGACCCCCGCCAGGGGGGGAGGAGGCGGAGGTCGTCGTGTATCAGCCCCGGGGGGTCGGGCTGATCCACACCCGACATAAGCCGGGTAATGCTCACTATACACACGAGGTTGTCCCGTAGCGCAAGTTGCACTTGCCTGAGAATGCGCGTTGGAACGGAAAAACCAGCGGTCGGCGACACATAACGTGAGCTGCCACTTTCCCAGCAATGGGAGAGGCTTCCCCGGCTCCGGGCATATGCTGGGGACCGTGACGGTATCCGACGGGGCTCCTGACGCGCCCGCCGACGCTGATGGCCGCGCCGAATCTGGGCAACCTATCCGCACGGCGGCATTCTTCGACCTCGACAAGACCGTGATCGCGAAGTCCAGCACACTGGCGTTCAGCAAACCTTTCTTCGATCAAGGACTCCTGAACCGGCGCGCGGTCCTCAAGTCGACGTACGCCCAGTTTCTGTTCCTGATGTCCGGTGCGGACCACGAACAGATGGACCGAATGCGGACTTACTTGACCGATATGTGCACCGGCTGGGACGTCGAGCAGGTGCGGTCGGTGGTGGGCGAGACCCTGCACGAGATCGTCGATCCGCTGGTGTTCGCCGAAGCCGCCCTCCTCATCGCCGACCACAAGCTGTGCGGGCGCGATGTCGTCGTGGTCTCAGCCTCGGGCGAGGAGATCGTCGCTCCCATCGCGCGAGCCTTGGGCGCCACCCATGCGATGGCCACCCGGATGGTCGTCGAGGACGGTAAGTACACCGGCGAGGTCGCGTTCTACTGTTTCGGCGAGGGCAAGGTCGAAGCGATCCGCGAACTGGCCGCCAGCGAGGGCTACGCGCTCGAGCACTGCTACGCGTACTCCGATTCGGTCACCGACCTGCCGATGCTGCAAGCGGTGGGCCACCCGTCGGTGGTCAATCCCGACCGGGCGCTGCGCAAGGAAGCGGCCTCGCGCGACTGGCCGGTCCTGACCTTCAGCCGGCCGGTATCGCTGCGGGACCGGCTGTCTGCGCCGTCCGGTGCGGCCGTCGCCACGACGTTCGCCGTGGGCCTGAGTGCCCTGGCGGGCGGGGCCCTGACCTATTCGTTGTTGCGCCGGTTCATGTTTCAGAGCCGGTAGTACGACGGTCGGTCGTAGTCGGCGGTACCGCGTAACGATCCGGAATCGGCATCAATAGACACTTGATGTGACCGCGGTCACGTAGTACAAAGGAGACACGGAAGCGCGGTAAGGCCAAGGTCACACCGGAGGAGAAGGTGTGATCTCCCGAACCGAGCTCCCCAGCACGGATCCCGGCACCCACGCGGAGCACATACCGCGATAGAGGTAAAAGTGTTGCGGGCCTGCGGAATTGCGAAAGCGGATGGCGTCGAAGGCTCCTTGGGTGGAGCCGCAGCCACAGCGCACCGCAAGAACGCCGAGGTCACCCACGCAACCCACCAGAGCACGCTTGGTAACCGGATTCCGTGCTAGCGGGCGGCGAGCCGAATCAGATGCAGGTCTGATACCGGAACGTCGCCCGCTTCATGTGTGCCCTAGGTCCGAGCCGCCTCGGCGATCGAAAGCGCTTCTCGCGCACCGGCATGCAGCGCCTGGTTGCTCAGGACCAGCCACGCCCCCAAACCGTTGGGAGTACCCGACGCGAACCCGCGCGCCGCCGCGCGATAGTTGCCCGACTGCTTCATCCAGAACATCTCCGGCACGCCGAGGCCATGCGGATCCAGCCCGCTCGCCATGGTGATCAGCCGCGACACCCCGCGCGCCACCACGCCGTCGGCCACCCCGAAAGGCTCCAGCGTCAGCAGTTCCCCGTGCGCGACCGCCGCCAGCACGAAGGCCGGGACCTTCGTGCCACCCGTCACCAGATCGGCCAGCAGCTCCAGCCGCGGTCCCACCTCGGGGTCCGGCCGCGGGCGACCGAGCCGGTCGTCGTCGACCAGATCCGCGGCGGCCAGGGCGTGCAACCGGGCCAGCGCCTGCAGCGGCGCCCGCTTCCACACCCCGACGAGGGAACCCGCCCCGCCTTCCAGCACTTCGGACACCCGTAGCGCGCCCGCGAGCACCGGATCGGGCTCGCCGGATTCCGTCAGGCTCAGCGCACCGCCGTCGAGCACCGACGACGCGCGCGCGGCGCGCAGCGAGGCCTCGGCCGCCGTCGCCGGCCAGCCCCGCAGATTGGTGCGGTGCCGGTGCGCCCGGCCCAGCGCCTCCCGCGCCTCCTCGCCGGCGGCCGCCACCCCTTCGAGGTCGGCCAGCGGTGCAAGTGGATCGGTCATCGGGCTTACGCTAGCCGACCGCTGAGCGCCGCATCTGCGACCGTTCATCGCACCGGCCCCGCCGCCCGCAGCACGTTGTGACGCTCCAACACTCGTGCAACGTTCGGTGACTACGCTCACACCCATGACGACACCGCCGCTGACCCACGCCGACGTCCCGTCCGCATATCCGCCGCCCGCTGATTTCGCGGCGAATGCCAACGCCACCGGCCAGCTGTACGACGACGCAGAGCAGGATCGGCTCGGCTTCTGGGCGACCCAGGCCAACCTCCTGACGTGGCAGACGCCGTTCACCGAGGTGCTGGACTGGTCGGAAGCACCGTTCGCGAAGTGGTTTGTCGGCGGCAAGCTCAACGTCGCCTACAACTGTGTGGACCGCCACGTCGAAGCCGGCAACGGCGATCGGGTGGCCATCCACTGGGAGGGCGAGCCGGTCGGAGATGCCCGCGACATCACCTACGCCCAGCTCAAGGACGAGGTCAGCCAGGCGGCCAACGCACTGACCGATCTGGGCCTGGTGGCCGGGGACCGGGTGGCGATCTACATGCCGATGGTGCCGGAGGCGATCGTGGCGATGCTGGCCTGCGCGCGCCTGGGCGTCATGCACAGCGTGGTCTTCGCCGGGTTCTCGGCGACCGCGCTGGCGGCGCGCATTGAGGACGCCGCGGCGAAGCTGGTGATCACCACCGATGGGCAGTACCGGCGCGGTAAGGCTGCCTCGCTGAAGGACGCCGTCGACGAGGCGGTCGATGGCCAGCCGTCCATCGAGCATGTCCTGGTGGTGCGGCGCACCGGTATCGACGTGACCTGGACCGAGGGCCGCGACAAGTGGTGGGACGAAACCGTGTCCACCGCGGACACCGACCACACCCCCGAGGCGTTCGACTCCGAGCAGCCGCTGTTCCTGCTGTATACCTCCGGCACCACCGGTAAGCCCAAGGGCATCGTGCACACCTCGGGTGGTTACCTGACCCAGGCGGCCTACACCCACAACAACGTCTTCGACATCAAGGCCGAGTCCGATGTGTATTGGTGCACAGCCGATATCGGTTGGGTCACCGGGCACACCTATATCGTGTACGGCCCGCTGGCCAACGGCGTCACCCAGGTGGTCTACGAGGGCACCCCGACCTCGCCGACCGAGCACCGGCATTTCGAGGTCATCGAAAAGTACGGGGTGACAATCTATTACACGGCGCCCACGCTGATCCGCACGTTCATGAAGCTGGGCCGCCAGATTCCCGCCGCGCACGACCTGTCCACCTTGCGACTGCTCGGCTCGGTGGGCGAGCCGATCAACCCGGAGGCGTGGCGCTGGTACCGGGAAGTGATCGGCGCCAACAAGACTCCGATCGTGGACACCTGGTGGCAGACCGAGACCGGTGCGATCATGATCTCCCCGCTGCCGGGGGTGACCGCCACCAAACCGGGATCGGCGATGACCCCGCTGCCCGGTGTCTCGGCCAAGATCGTCGACGACGACGGCAACGACCTGGTGCCCGGTGCCGACGAGGCCGAGCACGTCACCGGTTACCTGGTCCTGGATCAGCCGTGGCCGTCGATGCTGCGTGGAATCTGGGGCGACCCGGAGCGTTTCAAGGAAACCTACTGGTCGCGGTTCGCCGAGCAGGGTTGGTACTTCGCCGGTGACGGCGCCCGGTATGACGCGGACGGCAACATCTGGGTGCTGGGCCGCATCGATGACGTGATGAACATTTCCGGGCACCGGATCTCCACTGCCGAGGTCGAATCCGCGTTGGTGGGTCACTCCGGGGTGGCCGAGGCCGCCGTGGTCGGCGCCAGCGATGACACCACCGGCCAGGCCATCTGCGCGTTCGTCATCCTCAAGGCCAGTGCCCACGGCGGAACCGAGACGATGGTCGAGGAGTTGCGTGCCCAGGTCGCCACCGAGATCTCGCCGATCGCCAAACCGCGCGAAATCCACGTCGTCCCTGAGCTTCCCAAGACCCGCAGCGGGAAGATAATGCGCCGACTGCTGCGCGACGTCGCCGAGGGCCGCGAACTGGGCGACACGTCAACTCTGGTGGACCCCAGCGTGTTCGAGGCGATCCGCGCCAACAAGTGACGTGAGTTCAGGGGCGAGCGAAGCGACGGGGAATCAGCTCAGGGGCGAGCGAAGCGACGGGGAATCAGCTCAGGGGACGGGGACAAACCCCGTTCCCGGGCGGCTCTTGGCTGCGATGTCGGCCAGGGCGGCGTTGATCGACACGGTCACGGCCGGGGTGTGGAGCGGCACGTACTTCACGATGCAGGTCGGCAGGTCCTCGGTGAAGGCGCCGTGGATCATGCCGACCAGCCGGTTGTTGACGGTGACGGGTGCGCCGGAGTCGCCGGGCTGCCCGCACACCTGATTCAGGATGGTGCCGGGGTCCTTGCCGGGCCCCCAGGTGACCCCACAGGAGTAGCCAGTGGTGCGCCCCAACTTGCAGGCGACCTCCCCGAATGCCGGGTCCGGTCCGATGCCGTCGATGCGGAAACCGTTGACGGTGTCGACGGGATGCACCTTCTGCGGATCGAATTCGATGACGGCGTAGTCCAAACCGTCGTTGCCCGCGACCATGGTGCCCAGTTCGCCGGCGCCCGGCGCGGCTTCGGAGCTGACCTTCGCCCCCGGGCCGCCGCAGTGCGCGGAGGTGAAACCGATGAGCTTGCCTGCGGCGTCATTACCGATCGTGGTCAACGTGCAGTAGGTGTCGCCGTTGATCACGATCCCGGAACCACCACCCAGATCGACCGATCCGTCAGCGTGCGCGACGGGAGCGATGACGATCGCCGCCACGGCGCTCAGCGCCCCCACAACCACTGAAGCCGCTTCATGCCAGCGGTATCTCAAAAGCATCCCCAATTCGATCTGGCCCGACGGGGCCATCCTATCGTCGGGCTAGATCGATGCCCGGGGCGCGACATGGCACCATAGCCCCATGACGACAGGGCAAAGCAAGAACGGCGTGCCGACCACGGTCGCATCCATTCCGCTCGTTGACCCGCATGCCCCCAAGATCGACCCTTCGATCGGCGACCTGGTGAAAGACGCCACCGCTCAGGTGTCGACCCTGGTCCGCGCCGAGGTGGAACTGGCCAAGGCCGAGATCACCCGCGACGTCAAGAAGGGCCTGACCGGCAGCGTCTTCTTCATCGCCGCCCTGGTGGTGCTGTTCTACTCGACGTTCTTTTTCTTCTTCTTCCTGGCCGAGTTGCTCGACGAGTGGATCTGGCGCTGGGTGGCGTTCCTCATCGTCTTCGTGCTCATGGTGCTGACTACGGGAGCGCTGGCACTGTTCGGCTACCTCAAGGTGCGCCGGATCCGCGGACCCCGGCAGACCATCGAGACGGTCCGGGAGATCCCCGCCGCGCTGACCCCCGGCCACGACAAGCCGGCCGAGCCGGCGCGCCCGGTACCCACCGACCCGTCGGGCTGGTAAATGCATCCGCCCGATCCGTCGGTGGTCTACCTCGACGGCCCGTGGCGTCATCTCCAGGTCCACGCGAACGGCATCCGCTTCCACGTGGTGGAGGCCGAGAGCGCGCAGGCCGACCCAGACCGTCCGCTGGTCATCCTGCTGCACGGGTTCGGTTCGTTCTGGTGGTCGTGGCGACACCAACTGCGCGCCCTGCCCACGAACGCACGGGTGGTCGCGGTCGACCTGCGCGGCTACGGCGGCAGTGACAAACCCCCGCGCGGTTACGACGGCTGGACCCTGGCCGGCGACACGGCGGGCCTGGTGCGGGCACTGGGCCATCGCAGCGCGACGCTGATCGGCCACGCCGACGGCGGCTTGGTCTGCTGGGCCACCTCGGTGCTGCACCCCCGCGCGGTGACGGCCATCGGACTGGTCAGCTCACCGCACCCGGTGGCGTTGCGCGCCTCCGCGCTGACCCGGCGCGACCAGAGCAAGGCGCTGCTGCCCTCGATGCTGCGATACCAGGTGCCGTTCTGGCCCGAGCGCGAACTCACCCGCCACGACGCGGCCGAGCTCGAACACCTGATCCGCGCCCGCGCCAGTGCGAAATGGCAAGCGTCGGAAGACTTCGCCGAAACCATCAGGCATGTGCGCACGGCCGCCAGGATTCCGGGCGCCACCCATTGCGCGCTGGAATACCAGCGCTGGGCGGTGCGCAGTCAGCTGCGCGCCGAGGGCCGCCGGTTCATGCGGTCGATGAAGCGGCCCCTGGCGATCCCCGTCCTGCACATGCGCGGTGACGCCGATCCGTACGTGCTGGCGGACGCGGTGCACCGCACCCGGCAGTACGCCCCGCACGGGCACTACGCATCGATCGAAGGCGCCGGGCACTTCGCGCACGAGGAGTGCCCAGATGCGGTCAACGCGCAGCTGACGCGGTTCCTGTCGCAGGTGTACCCGCGTTAAGAGATACACCGCCCGGTCGGCACCGGCGCGGTGTTGCCGACCTTGAGGCGCTGCTGCAGCACTTCCTCGGCGGTGAGCACGAATCCCGTATCGGCATCGTCGACGGCCGCACCGAACACCACACCCAGCACCTTGCCGTCAGTGTCGATCATCGGTCCGCCCGAATTGCCTTGTTTGACAGTGCCTCTGATGGTGTAAACGGTCCGGTTCACCGTGGTGGTGTGGTAGATGTCGGGTCCGTTGAGTTCGATGGTCTCGCGCACCCGCGACGGCGTCGCCGTGAAATCACCGCCGCCCGGGTAGCCCATCACCACGGCGTCGGTGCCCGGTTTGGCCTCCGCGTCATGAAAGAGCAGCGGCGGGGACGGCAGGTCCGGTACCGCGAGAATCGAGATGTCCTCGTTCGGGTCATAGGAGACGACGGTGGCGTCATAGGACGTGCCGTCCACCTCGACGGTGACGGTCTCGGCGCCCGCGACCACGTGCGCGTTGGACATCACCCGGTTCGGGGCGATGACGAAACCGCTTCCCTCCAGTACTTTCTGGCAGCTGGGCGCGACACCGCGGATCTTCACCACGCTGCTCCGGGCGGCCGTGACGTTGGGCGAGTCGACCACCGCGCCGTCGGGGGCGTCCACCGCGACGATCGGTGTACGCCCGAACGGCGGCAGCAGGTCGGGCAGGCCCGAGGTGTCCAGCAGGCCGGCCAGCCGGTTGGGCACCTTGCGCATCCATTCCGGCGCAAGGTTGTTGACCTCGGTGAGCACCCGCGAACCTCGGACCGCCGCACTCAACCCGGGTTGGCTCGACGAGGTGAGCGGCGCGGCCAGCAGCCAGGCCGCCAACAGCACCGCGACCAACTGCAGGCAGGCACCGACGAGCGAGTCCATCCCGCGCAGCAGGCGGTTGTGGATGGCGCCGCGCACGGCGCGGCCCAGCACCACGCCGGCGATCTCACCGATCACCACCAGCGCCAAGATCAGGAACAGTGTCGCGAACAACCGGGTGCGGGGGCCGTCGATGTGGCTGACGATGTGCGGCGCCAGCAGGACGCCCGCCACGGCACCGAGGACGACACCGACCAGTGACAGCAAGGAGCCGAGGGCGCCGGAGCGCAGACCCGACAGCGCGGCAACGACGGCGAAGGCGAGGATGACGAGGTCAAGCCATTGAGACGAGGTCATTATTGCTCTACACCGTACTGGCTGGCCTGCCCAACGAGCGCCATTGCCTCGTCGAGTTCACGCACGTCGCCGGCGTCCCACGGCTGGGCCCAGCCGGCGACATCCAGGATCGCCGAGATCACCTGACCCGTGAATCCCCACACCAACATCTGGTTGAGCAGAAACGCAGGCCCGGCGAAGCGGCTGGTGTTCTGCTGCCGGTACACCATCAGGCGGTTCTCCGGATTGATGAAGGCACGGACCGGCACCCGCGCCACGATCGCCGTCTCCGCGGGATCGACGACCTCGACCGGGCCGGGGTCGGGCGAATAGGCCAGCACCGGCACCACGTGAAAACCCGAGGGCGGGATGAACATCCGGTCCAGCGTGGCCAGTGGTGTCAGCCGGGAGGTGTCCACACCGGTCTCCTCCATGGCTTCGCGCAGGGCGGTCCCCACCGGCCCGCCGTCGCCGGGGTCGGCGGCCCCGCCCGGGAACGCGGCCTGGCCCGAATGGTTGCGCAGAGTGGAGGCGCGGACGGTGACCAAGAGGTCGGCGTCCTCGGGCAGCGCGCCGGCCGGTGCATCCTGCGGGCCGGAGAACAACACCAGGACCGCGGCATCGCGTTTGGTCCCCGAGCGCGTCGCCGATGTGTTGGCCTCCGCAATCGCGGCGAGCACGTCCTCGGGAACGCGGCGCCGATACGCGTCGGGCACCTGGGAGACGTCGTCGACGAGGCGGCGCAGCCACGGCGGGGCGGCTTCGGGATTCATCCCGGCACTCCTATCGATGGATTCACCGCGGCGGCGATGGCGTCGGCGTCGGCGAACGGCCGGGGCAGGATTTCGGCCACGCTACCGTCCGCCCGCAGCACCACGGTGGCAGGCATGACGTTGGGCACCTTGAGTGCGGCGGCGACCGATCGGCGGCCATCCTGCAGCATCGGCAGGTGCACCCCGAGCTCCGCCATCCGCAGCAGCCCGGCCGACTCGTTCTCGTCCTGGTGCACGGTCAGGACGGTCACCGCGGTGCCCATCCGTCGCTGGTATTCGGCCATGGCCGGCAGCTCGTCGGCACACGGCCCGCACCAGTAGGCCCACAGATTGAGCACCGTTGGGCGTCCGGCCAGCGCCGGGGCGAGGTCCACGGGGATGCCGTCGCCCGCGCATTCCAGGGTGATGCCACGGAGGGCGCCCGGACCGGGCTGGTCCGTCGGGGCGGGGCACTGCGGCAGGTCGGCCTCGGCGCGGGGTCCGCGCAGGGCGTCGGGGGTGTCGGCGTCGCGGTGATCACGGGCGGTGGACGCCGGATCCGACGGTCCGGCCGGTGTCGCGTCCTCGGCGCCGATCTCGCGCCACAGCGCGACGGCGAGTGCCGCGAAGATGATCAGCACCACCGCGGTCCAGCGTGCGGACCTGCTCACAGGCCTGCGAGCGCCAGCAGGTGTTCGGTCTCGGGGCCCTTGACCAGCGCCGCCGCCGTCATCGGATCGGTGGGGCCCTCCCCGAACGAGGGGCAGTCCTTGGCCAGTACGCACACCCCGCATGCCGGGCGCCGGGCGTGGCAGACGCGGCGGCCGTGAAAAATCACGCGGTGGCTCAACAACGTCCATTCGCGGCGTTCGATGAGCTCACCGACGATGTGTTCGACCTTCACCGGGTCCTGCTCGTCGGTCCAGCGCCAGCGCCTGACCAGCCGGCCGAAATGGGTGTCGACGGTGATGCCGGGAATCTCGAAGGCGTTGCCCAGCACCACGTTGGCGGTCTTGCGCCCCACGCCGGGCAGCGTCACCAGGTCCGCCAGATTTCCGGGGACCTCGCCGTCGAAGCGAGCCTCCAGTTCCTGGCCGAGGTTGATCAGAGAGTTGGTCTTGTTGCGGTAGAAGCCGGTGGGCCGGATCAGCTCTTCGAGTTCGGTGCGGTCGGCCTGGGCGTAGTCCAGCGCGGTGCGGTACTGCGCGAACAGTGCCGGGGTGGTCAAGTTGACCCGTTTATCGGTGCACTGCGCCGACAGGATGGTCGCCACGGTCAGCTCGAGCGGGTTGGTGAAATCCAATTCGCAGTAGACGTGCGGAAACGCCGTCTCCAGGGTGCGATTCATCCGGCGGGCCCGGCGCACCAGGCCGAGGTGGGTCTCGGCGTCCCACTTGGCTGTCGATTTGCTCCGGGCTGTCACCCGGATAAGCGTACTGACGTGCACCCATGGGCGAGCGGAGCGATGGGAGAGAATGCAGGTCAGCGTTGTGCCGACCGGTGACAAAACGTGATCTTGCTGAGACCTTGGCCGTGTTTACTCATGATTCGTGTCGTGGTTGCTGGTGGCGTTCGTTCCCGGGTTGCTGATGTTGGCAACCTTCGGTCTGGACCGGTTGGAAGCCAGCCTGCGTGAGGACACCGCGCCACCCCGCACCGAAGCGAATTTGCTGGACCGGGTGCCCCCACCGCGCCCGCTCGCGTTCGAGACCGCAGGCCTGCCGACCCGGGTTCAACCTCCAACCGGACTGAATCCGCAATTTCCGGCGACTCGCCAGCCCAATCGTGTGTAGCGTTGGCTCGTCGCGAACTGGTCAGCATCTAGACTGAATTCGCTCACCAGCCAGCGGTTGGTCGGCGCGTGTCATATCAACAATTAGCTTAAGAGGGGCAACGTGGACGAGATCCTGGCCAGGGCCGGAATCTTCCAAGGAGTCGAACCCACCGCGGTCGCGGCGCTGACCAAGCAGCTGCAGCCCGTCGACTTCCCGCGGGGACACACCGTGTTCGCCGAGGGCGAGCCCGGCGACCGTCTGTACATCATCACGTCCGGCAAGGTGAAGATCGGCCGCCGATCTCCCGACGGCCGCGAGAATCTGCTGACCATCATGGGCCCGTCGGACATGTTCGGTGAACTGTCGATCTTCGACCCGGGGCCGCGTACCTCGAGCGCCACCACCATCACCGAGGTGCGCGCGGTGTCGATGGACCGCGAGGCGCTGCGCGCCTGGATCGCCGACCGCCCCGAGATCGCCGAACAGCTGTTGCGCGTGTTGGCCCGTCGTCTGCGGCGCACCAACAACAACCTCGCCGACCTGATTTTCACCGACGTCCCGGGCCGGGTGGCCAAGCAACTGTTGCAGCTGGCCCAGCGGTTCGGCACCCAGGAGGGTGGCGCGCTGCGCGTCACGCACGACCTGACCCAGGAGGAGATCGCCCAGCTGGTCGGCGCCTCCCGCGAGACGGTCAACAAGGCGCTGGCCGACTTCGCCCACCGCGGCTGGATCCGGCTCGAAGGCAAGAGCGTGCTGATCAGCGACAGCGAAAGATTGGCGCGGCGAGCGCGCTGAAGCCCGTTAGGCGCGGAGGTAGTCGAGCTGCGCCTGGGTCGACTTCTCGGCGGCGTCCCACAGCTTTTTGTCGACATCGGTGTAAACGTGTTCGACGACCTGTCGTGCGGTGGCCTCTTCGCCCAGCACCCGTAGGGCCTCGCGGACCTGGTTCAGCCGGTCTTCCCGGTGCGCCAGGTATATGCCGCTGACCGCTTCGAGGTCGTCGAGATCGGGGCCGTGACCGGGCAGCACCCGTAGCCGCCCGAGGCCCTGCAGCCGGCGCAGCGATTCCAGATAGTCGGCGAGGCTGCCGTCGTCGGTGTCGATGACGGTGGTGCCGCGGCCCAGCACGGTGTCCGCGGTCAGCACGGCACCTCCCCCGTCGCTTCGCTCGCCCCTGGCATCGTCGACCAGAAACGAGAGCGAATCCGCGGTGTGCCCGGGTGTCGCCATCACCTTGATCCGGACGCCGGCCGCGTCGATCACCTCACCGTCGGTGAGCGGTCCGCCCAGGCCGCGCAGGAATCCGCTGCCGACCGAACGCACCACCGCACCCGTGCGCTCGACGATGGCATCGATGCCGCCGGTGTGGTCCTCGTGCTTGTGGCTGATCAGCACCAGCGGGATAGGGCCGAGGTCGGCGAGCCTGCCGATGTGGTCGGCGTCGTCGGGTCCCGGGTCGACGATCACCATCTCGTCGCTGCCCGGCCCGCGCAGCACCCAGGTGTTGGTGCCGTCCAGGGTCATGATGCCCGGGTTGTCGCACAGCAGTACCGAGGCCGTGTCGGTCACCGGCCGCAGCACGCCGTACGCGGGATGGGTCATGACACTTCTACGATGATTTCCACCTCGACCGGCGCATCCCGCGGCAGCTCGGACACCCCGACCGCGGACCGGGCGTGAGCGCCGGCTTCGCCGAAGATCTCCCCGAATAGTTCCGAAGCGCCGTTGATGACGCCCGGCTGCCCCGTGAATCCCGGTGCGGACGAAACGAATCCGACGACCTTGACCACCTTGACCACTGCGTCGATCCCGACGAGTGCGTGCACGGCGGCCAGCGCGTTCAGACCGCACACCCGGGCCAGGTCCTTCGCCTGCTCCGGGGTGATGTCGGCACCGACCTTGCCGGTCGCCAACAGTTCACCGTCGGTGATCGGCAGCTGGCCCGCGGTGTAGACCAGGTTCCCGGTGCGCGTCGCCGGCACATACGCCGCCAGCGGCGCGACCACCGCGGGCAGCTCGATGCCCAGCTCGGTCAGCCGTTGTGAGTGGCTCACTTGGGGCGCTTGAGGTACGCGACGTGCTGTTCACCGGTCGGGCCGGGCAGCACCGACACCAGTTCCCAACCGTCCGTGCCCCACTGATCCAGGATCTGCTTGGTGGCATGTGTCAGCAACGGGACGGTGGCGTACTCCCACCGGGTCAATTCGCTCATGCCCGAGAGCTTATCCGGAGCGTGGATGCTCACAGCTAGCATGCACTGGTGGACCCTGCACCCAACCCGGTCGGCTGGCCAACGCGCCTGACCGAGGCCCGCCTGCACTTCGTCTCGGGCAAAGGCGGAACCGGTAAATCGACGATCGCCGCCGCGCTTGCCCTGGCCCTGGCCTCGGGCGGGCGCAAGGTGCTGCTCGTGGAGGTCGAGGGACGTCAGGGCATCGCCCAACTCTTCGATGTGCCGCCGCTGCCCTACAAAGAGGTGAAGATCGCGACGGCCGAGGGAGGCGGTCAGGTCAACGCGCTGGCCATCGACACCGAGGCCGCGTTCCTGGAATACCTCGACATGTTCTACAACCTGGGCATCGCAGGCCGCGCGATGCGCCGGATCGGCGCGGTGGAGTTCGCGACCACCATCGCGCCCGGGCTCCGTGACGTTCTGCTCACGGGCAAGATCAAAGAGATCGTGGTTCGGAACGACAAGCCGCCGAAGAAAGACCAGATCGCCTACGACGCCATCGTCGTCGATGCCCCGCCCACCGGCCGGATCTCGCGCTTCCTCGACGTCACCAAGGCGGTGTCGGAGTTGGCCAAGGGCGGACCGGTCCATTCCCAGGCCGACGGCGTGGTCAAGATCCTGCACTCACCGCTGACCGCGGTGCACCTGGTGACCCTGTTGGAGGCGCTGCCCATCCAGGAGACCCTGGAGGCCATCGAAGATCTGCGGGCCCTCGAGCTGCCGATCGGCAGCGTCATCGTCAACCGCAACATCGAGAACCATCTACCCGCGGATGCGCTCGGTAAGGCCGCCGAGGGCGACATCGACGCCGACGCGGTCCGCGCCGGGCTGGAACAGGTCGGAATCACGTTGTCCGACAACGATTTCGCGGGCCTGCTCACCGAATCCATCCAGCACGCCACCCGGATCGCCGCCCGCGCCGAGAGCGCCGAGCAGCTCCACGAGCTCGACGTGGCCCGCCTGGACCTGCCCACCATCTCCGACGGAGTGGATCTGGGCAGCCTGTACGAACTCGCCGAGGCGCTCGCCCAACAGGGAGTGAGATAACACCCATGAGCACCACACCCGCCGCGCTCGATCTGGGCGCCATCCTGACCGACAAGGCCAATCGTGTCGTCGTGTGCTGTGGCGCAGGTGGTGTCGGCAAGACGACGACCGCCGCGGCGATGGCGCTGCGCGCCGCCGAGTACGGCCGCACCGTCGTGGTGCTGACCATCGACCCGGCCAAGCGGCTGGCGCAGGCCCTGGGCATCGAAAGCCTGGGCAACAGCCCGCAGCGGGTGCCGCTGGCCCCCGAGGTCACCGGTGAACTGCACGCCATGATGCTCGACATGCGCCGCACGTTCGACGAGATGGTGCTGCAGTACTCCTCCGACACCACGCGCGCAGAGGCGATTCTGGAGAACCAGTTCTACCAAACCGTCGCGACGTCGCTGGCCGGCACGCAGGAGTACATGGCGATGGAGAAGCTCGGTCAGCTGCTGGCCGAGGACAAGTGGGATCTCATCGTGGTCGACACCCCGCCGTCACGGAATGCGCTGGACTTCCTGGATGCGCCCAAACGCCTCGGCAGCTTCATGGACAGCCGTCTCTGGCGGCTGCTGCTGGCCCCCGGCCGCGGTATCGGCAAGCTCGTCACCGGCGCGGTCGGTTTGGCGATGAAGGCGCTCTCCACCGTGCTCGGGTCTCAGATGCTCTCCGATGCAGCCGGATTCGTGCAGGCCCTGGACGCCACCTTCGACGGATTCCGCCAGAAGGCCGACAAGACCTATGAGCTGCTCAAGCGCAGGGGCACCCAGTTCGTCGTGGTGTCGGCCGCCGAGCCGGACGCCCTGCGTGAGGCGTCCTTCTTCATCGATCGGCTCTCCCAGGAGCGCATGCCGCTGGCCGGGATGATCCTGAACCGGACGCACCCGACGCTGAGCAGCCTGGCCGGGGAGAAGGCCGCGGAGGCTGCCGACCAACTGGATGCGCAGGAGCCCGGCGGGGTGACCGCCGCGGTGCTGAGGATTCACGCCGCCCGGGCGACGACCGCCAAACGTGAGGTGCGACTGCTCGGCCGGTTCACCGGCGCCAACCCGCACGTCTCGATCGTCGGGGTGCCCTCGTTGCCGTTCGACGTGTCCGACCTGGAGGCCCTGCGGGCGATCGGCGATCAGCTCACGGGTGTCGCCGAGACTGCCTGAAAATGCGTTTACCCCACGATTCGTGGGGTAAACGGCGATCCGGGTAGAAGGTTTTTTAGACGGCGCTGCGGTGCTTGCGCTGTGCTGCGAAGAACTCGGCCCAGGACACCACCTCGGGATGCTGCTTGAGCAGGGCGCGGCGCTGACGCTCGGTCATGCCGCCCCACACTCCGAACTCCACCCGGTTGTCCAGGGCGTCGGCACCGCATTCGGCGATGACGGGGCAATGCCTGCAGATCACGGCCGCCTTGCGCTGGGCGGCGCCGCGGACGAACAGCTCATCCGGATCGGCCTGCCGGCAGCGGGCCTGCGATACCCACGCAATACGGGCTTCGGCTTCTGCGCTGGCTGTGGCACTGCCGGGTTGCTGGCCGGTGCCCAATTTGTGTACTGCAGTCGATGAAACTGACACCAGCAACCCTTTCGCTTCAACTGGCCAGACCACGAATGCGATCTACGCCACATTACGACCAATAGTGTTACCTGAATCGCATTGTGTGTTCAAGCTAGGTGGTCAGAGGGGTTTTACGCAACAGTCAGATCACGTTTTTTTGGGACGGGCGTGCCGCCAGGCCGTCCGAGGTACAAACGCACCGCTCGCAGGCCACCTTCGAAACGTCTGGTTAGTCTGTTACCCATGGCAGAGCAGGCCCCACCGCGCCCACCCGTTGCGGTGACGCTCATCAAGCTCGCGTGGTGCTGCCTGTTGGCCAGCGTGATCGCGGCCAGTTTGATGTTTCCCGTGGTCGGCGGCTTCGGACTGATGTCCAACCGGGCCTCCGACGTCGTGGCCAACGGTTCGGCCCAGCTGGTCGAGGGCGAGGTTCCGGCGGTCTCGACCATGACCGACGCCCGCGGCAACCCCATCGCCTGGCTCTACAGCCAGCGCCGGTTCGAGGTACCCAGCGAGCAGATCGCCAACACCATGAAGCTCGCGATCGTCTCGATCGAGGACAAACGATTCGCCGAACACAACGGGGTGGACTGGAAGGGCACGCTCACAGGTCTGGCCGGATACGCGTCCGGCGATATGGACACCCGCGGCGGCTCCACGCTCGAGCAGCAGTACGTGAAGAACTACCAGCTCCTGGTAATCGCGCAGACCGACGCCGAGAAGCGGGCCGCGATCGAGACCACCCCGGCCCGCAAGCTGCGTGAGATCCGGATGGCCCTGACCTTGGACAAGACGTTCACCAAGCCGGAGATCCTGACCCGATACCTGAACCTGGTGTCCTTCGGTAACGGTGCCTTCGGCATCCAGGACGCGGCCCAGACGTACTTCGGCGTCAACGCCGCCGACCTGAATTGGCAACAGTCCGCCCTGCTGGCCGGCATGGTCCAGTCGACCAGCGCACTGAACCCGTACACCAATCCCGACGGCGCGCTGGCCCGGCGAAACCTGGTGCTGGACACCATGATCGACAACATTCCGCAGGAAGCCGAGGCGCTGCGGGCCGCCAAGCAGCAGCCGCTGGGCATCCTCCCGCAGCCCAACGAACTGCCCCGCGGATGCATCGCCGCAGGGGATCGCGCGTTCTTCTGCGATTACGTCCTGGACTATCTGGCCCGGGCCGGCATCAGCAAGGAGCAGGTCGCCAAGGGCGGCTACATGATCCGCACCACGCTGGACCCCGACGTGCAGGGCAGCGTGAAATCGGCGGTCAACAGCATCGCGCCGGCGGACCTGGACGGCGTCGCGAGCGTGATGAGCGTGATCCGGCCCGGCAAAACCGCCCACCCGGTGGTGGCGATGGCCAGTAATCGCAACTACGGCCTGAACACCGACGCCGGCGAGACCATGCAGCCGCAGCCGTTCTCCCTCGTCGGCGACGGCGCGGGATCGATCTTCAAGGTGTTCACCACCGCCGCCGCCCTGGACATGGGCATGGGCATCAGCGCCACCCTCGACGCGCCCGCCCGGTTCGAGGCCAAGGGCCTGGGCAGTGGTGGCGCCAAGGGTTGCCCGGCCGCCACCTGGTGCGTTCAGAACGCCGGCAACTACCGCGGGCAGATGAGCGTCACCGACGCACTGGCCACCTCGCCGAACACCGCGTTCGCCAAACTGATCAGCCAGGTCGGCGTGCAGCGCACGGTGGACATGGCGGTCAAGCTGGGTCTGCGGTCCTACGCGCTGCCCGGTACCGCTCGGGATTACGACCCGGAGAGCAACGAGAGCCTCGCCGATTTCATCAAGCGCCAGAATCTCGGCTCGTTCACCCTGGGCCCCGTCGAGGTCAATGCGCTGGAACTGTCCAATGTCGCTGCGACGCTGGCCTCCTCGGGCACCTGGTGCCCACCCAACCCGGTCGACAAGGTCTATGACCGCCGCGGCCAGGAGGTGGCGGTCACCACCGAGACCTGCGAGCAGGTTGTGCCCGAAGGGCTGGCCAACACGCTGGCCAACGCGATGAGTAAGGACGATCAGGGCAGCGGTACCGCCTCCGGCTCGGCGGGCGCGGCGGGCTGGAACCTGCCGATGTCGGGCAAGACCGGCACCACCGAGGCCCACCGGTCATCCGGGTTCCTCGGTTTCACGGGCGCCTTCGCCGCCGCGAACTACATCTACGACGACTCCAGCACCCCCGGCGACCTGTGTTCTTTCCCACTTCGCCAGTGCGGGTCCGGTGACCTGTTCGGCGGCAACGAACCGGCCCGTACGTGGTTCACCGCCATGAAGCCGATCACCCCCGACACCGTGCAGTTGCCGCCGACCGATCCGCGGTTCGTCGACGGCGGTCCCGGCTCGAGGGTGCCCAGCGTCGCGGGCATGTCCCAGGACACCGCGCGACAGCGACTCAAGGACGCCGGATTCCAGGTCGCCGACCAGGCCAACCCCGTGAACAGCGTGTCTTCGGCGGGCACCGTGGTGGGTACGTCGCCGTCCGGGCAGACCATTCCGGGCTCGATCATCACCATCCAGATCAGCAACGGCATCCCGCCGCCACCGCCGCCGCCACCGGCAGGCATCCCGGGGCTGGATCCGCTCGCCCCGCCGCCACAGGTCGGGTCGACGGTCATCGAGATCCCCGGCCTGCCGCCGATCACGGTGCCGGTGCTCGGTCCGCCACCGCCGCCACCCCCACCGCCGCCGTAATCCACAGGTGATAGCCGGGTCGTCCTGCGTCACTCGCAGTAGTCTTTTGGGCATGCCGTACGTGAAAAACACCGCTGCCATCGCTGCAGGCACCCTGGCTGCCGGCATCGGCTATGCGTCGCTCATCGAGCGGAATGCGTTCGCACTGCGGGAGCTGACCATGCCGGTGCTGTCACCGGGCTCCACCCCGCTGCGCGTGCTGCACCTCAGCGATCTGCACATGCTGCCGCGGCAGCACCGCAAGCAGGCCTGGCTACGTGAGCTGGCGGCCCTGGAACCGGACTTCGTCGTCAACACCGGCGACAACCTGTCCCATCAGCGAGCGGTCCCGGCCGTCGTGCAGGCACTCGGCGACCTGCTATCGGTGCCCGGGGTGTTCGTGTTCGGCAGCAACGACTACTTCGCCCCCAGGCCGAAGAACCCGGCGAACTATCTGTTCAAGAAGCACAAGCGGATCCACGGCGCGCCGCTGCCCTGGCAGGACCTGCGGGCGGCCTTCACCGAGCGCGGCTGGCTGGACATGACGCACACCCGCCGGGAGTTCGACGTGGCCGGGCTGCGCATCGCGGCCGCCGGGGTCGACGATCCGCATCTCAAGCGCGACCGCTACGACGCCATCGCCGGCCCCGCCAGCGGCACCGCCAACCTGACGCTCGGTGTCACGCATTCGCCGGAGCCCCGCGTCCTGGACCGCTTCGCCGCCGACGGCTACCAGCTGGTGATGGCCGGGCACACGCACGGCGGCCAGCTGTGCGTGCCGTTCTACGGCGCGCTGGTCACCAATTGCGAACTGGACCGCTCCCGGGTGAAGGGTCCCTCCCAGTGGGGAGCGGACATGAAGCTGCACGTGTCGGCCGGCATCGGTACGTCGCCGTATGCACCGGTGCGGTTCTGCTGCCGCCCGGAGGCCACCTTGCTCACGCTCGTCGCCGCACCCACGGGCGGCGCAGTCCTGGGCGCTCGGGCCGGGCAGGCACACCCGACCGTCACGGCGCGGTGAGCCCGGGCAGGTCGGTCACCCGCAGCCAGCCACGGGAGTGGGTGGACAACGCGGTCCGGCTGATCGAGGCCGACGCGCGGCGCAGCGCCGACACCCATCTGTTGCGCTACCCGTTGCCCAGCGCATGGGCGGACGTCGTGGACGTGCAGCTGTATCTGAAGGACGAGACGACGCACATCACCGGGAGCCTCAAGCACCGGTTGGCGCGGTCGCTGTTCCTGTACGCGCTGTGCAACGGGTGGATCGGGGAACACACCACCGTCATCGAGGCGTCCTCGGGTTCGACGGCGGTCTCCGAGGCGTACTTCGCCGCGCTCCTCGGGTTGCCGTTCATCGCGGTGATGCCGTCGTCGACCAGCGCCACCAAGGTCAAGCTGATCGAAACACAGGGCGGCCGTTGCCATTTCGTCACAAAGTCGGCGCAGGTGTACGCCGAGGCCGAGCGGCTGGCGCGGGAGACCGGCGGTCATTATCTGGATCAGTTCACCAATGCCGAGCGGGCCACCGATTGGCGCGGCAACAACAACATCGCCGAATCGATCTTCGACCAGCTGCGCGATGAGACGCATCCCATTCCGGAGTGGGTCGTCGTCGGCGCGGGCACCGGCGGCACCAGCGCGACGATCGGCCGCTATCTGAGATACCGCCGCTACGCCACCCGGCTGTGCGTCGTGGACCCGGAGAACTCGGCGTTCTACCCCGCCTACGAGCAGGGTCGCGACGATATCGAGACGGGTGCGTCCTCACGGATCGAAGGAATCGGGCGTCCCCGCGTGGAACCGTCGTTCCTGCCCGGTGTGGTGGATCGCATGGTGACGGTCCCCGACGCCGCGTCAGTGGCCGCAGCACGCCACGTCAGCCGGGTGTTGGGCCGCCGGGTAGGTCCGTCGACGGGAACCAACATCTGGGGCGCGTTCGGCCTGCTGGCCGAGATGATCGCGCAGCGGCGCAGCGGGTCGGTGGTGACGCTGCTCGCCGACAGCGGCGATCGCTACGCGGATACCTACTTCGACAACGAATGGGTCACCAGCCAGGGGCTTGACCCCTCGGCACCGGCGGCGGCACTCAACGAATTCGAACTCTCGGGTCGCTGGGCCTGACGCTCCGCCCGGCCGGTCATGAACAGCCACAACGCGGCGACGGCGAAGAACCCGACGTAGACCAAAGCTCCCAGTCCTGTCATCTCTGCCTCCCTTGTCGCACGGGCTCGATGCCCTGATGGATGTAACGCCTGCGGTCCTCTAATTCTTTCCTAATCCGGGAAGTCGTAAACATCGCCACGCCGAGCGTCTCGGGCGACTCCCCGCAAAACCGGCTTTGAGCAGGCGTTTGGCTTCGCAGTGCCCCGGTGCGATACGCTGTCGTGGCTTCACGCGGGGTGTGGCGCAGCTTGGTAGCGTGCTTCGTTCGGGACGAAGAGGTCGTGGGTTCGAATCCCGCCACCCCGACAGCGTGAAGAGGGCCCTGACCTGGGATACCGGGTCGGGGCCTTCTTGCTGTCCGGGGCTGTCCCGGCGTCGCAGGTTTGGCCCCGACCGATTCCGGCGAATCTAGCTGGATGGAACAGAGCAGGACGCCGCCACCCACCCCGAGGGACGCCACCAAGGCCACCGCGGAACAGCGCGAGCTACAGGACCAGCTGGATCACCAGGACGAGGATCCCGACGCTCCCGCCCGTTCGCAGAGCCGACGCCAAGTGGCCGACGAGACCTGACGAATCACTGTGCCCGCGCATTCATCTCGCGTGGACACCATTCCGCTGAGCCGGGCGCGTCCGGTGTGCACTGCGCGGCGACCCCGGCACGCTTAATCTGTGCACTGTGTTCGAGGTCGGCAGTGTCGTCTCGGGATACCGCGTCGATGCGCGCCTGGGCGGCGGCGCGAGCGCCGTCGTCTACCGCGTGCATCCCGTCGGGCAGGCCACCCAGTTGGCCATGAAGGTGCTCCGCACCGACGCGGCGTCGCATGCCAAGGCGCGGGAGCGCTTCGCCCGGGAGTTCGGCATCGCGTCGCTCCTGCACCATCCACACATCGTCGCGGTGTATGCCAAAGGCGAGATCCCGGCCGAGCCGCCGGCGTGCCCGACGCTGTGGATGACGACGCAGTACGTCGACGGGCCGGACTCCGCGGTCCTCGTTCCCGCGCCGTCCGCGCAACCCGATGTCGCCGTTATCCTGTTGGTAGCCAAGCAGATCGCCGCTGCACTGGACTACGCCCATTCCGTCGATGTGCTCCA
Source organism: Mycobacterium sp. P2_H7 (assembly GCF_056403275.1). Classification (NCBI taxonomy): domain Bacteria; kingdom Bacillati; phylum Actinomycetota; class Actinomycetes; order Mycobacteriales; family Mycobacteriaceae; genus Mycobacterium; species Mycobacterium sp. P2_H7. Next base: position 126,447 of record NZ_JBFUFU010000006.1, read on the forward strand.
CCGCGATGTCAAGCCGGCCAACATCTTGTTGTCCGCAGATCATCGCTTCGCCTATCTGACCGATTTCGGGATCGCCCAGTTGATAGACGACGTCAAGCCCTTGGCCAGCAACGGCCGCGTCCGGGGTTCCATCGCGTATGCGGCCCCCGAACTGTTGCAGGCACAGCAGCTGAGCCGGGCCACCGATCTCTATGCGTTGGCGTGCACCATGTTCGAATGGCTGACCGGGGCGCCACCGTTCCCTCGCAGCACCACGTTCGCCATCACCTATGCGCATCTGCATGACCCGGCGCCTCGGTTGACCAGACGCCGGCCGTGGTTGCCCGGGTCGCTGGACGCCGTGTTCGCAAAGGGTTTGGCCAAGAACGCCGGAGCGCGGTACGGCTCGTGCGCGGAGTTCGTCGACATCGTCACCAGGACCTTGCGCGATGTCCCGGTGCCTGAGGCGTTCCCGCATCGGCGCACGGGCCGCCCCTGAGACCCGGCCCCTGAGGCAATGACGTTGGCGTAGCGCAATGTTTACATTCCTCAACTTTCGCACCACCCACGGCAGGCTTACTGTCGAGCGAGTATGCACTTGCGGACGCAACAGGTTTGCGGCTGCCGAAAGAGTGCGTCTGCAGTAGCTTTTCGGGCCCCGGGGATGAGGCCCGCACCTAGCGGCGGGGAGCGGTATGACCACAGAATCGACGTACGACAACTCGGCCCTGGCTCACGAAGACGAGGGGTATCACAAGGCCCTCAAGCCGCGGCAGATCCAGATGATCGCCATCGGCGGAGCCATCGGCACCGGCCTGTTCATGGGCGCCGGCAGTCGAATGCACGACGCGGGGCCGGGTTTGTTCCTGGTCTACGCGTTCTGTGGCATCTTCGTCTTCTTCATCATGCGCGCCCTCGGCGAATTGGTCCTGCACCGGCCGTCATCGGGTTCGTTCGTCTCCTACGCTCGCGAATTCTTCGGCGAGAAGACAGCTTTCGTCACCGGCTGGCTCTACTTCTTCAACTGGGCAGCCACCGCCATCGTGGATGTCACCGCCGTCGCGCTCTACGTGCACTACTGGGGCATGTTCGAAGCCGTTCCGCAGTGGTTGATCGCGCTCATCGCGCTGGGCATCGTGCTGACCATGAACATCATCTCGGTGAAGCTGTTCGGCGAGATGGAATTCTGGGCGTCCATCATCAAGGTGACCGCGTTGATCACCTTCCTGGTGGTGGGCATCGTGTTCCTCGCCGGACGGTTCGACATCGAGGGCGCCTCAACCGGTTTCAGTGTCATCAGCGATAGCGGCGGACTCTTCCCGACCGGCCTCTTCTCGCTCGTCATCGTCACCTCGGGTGTCATTTTCGCTTATGCCGCAGTGGAACTCGTCGGCATCGCCGCGGGCGAGACGGCCGAACCGGCGAAGGTGATGCCACGAGCCATCAATTCGGTCGTCGTCCGTATCGCGGTGTTCTACGTCGGATCGCTGATCCTGCTCGCGCTGCTGCTGCCGTACACCTCATACCACAAGGGCGAGAGCCCATTCGTGACGTTCTTCTCCAAGATCGGGGTGCCCGCCGCCGGCGGCATCATGAACCTGGTGGTGCTCACCGCGGCCATGTCGAGCCTGAACGCCGGCCTGTACTCGACCGGCCGGATTCTGCGCTCGATGGCGATGAACGGGAGCGGGCCGGCCTTCACCGGCAAGATGAACCGTAACGGTGTCCCGTTCGGCGGTATCGCGCTGACCGGCGCCCTGACATTGCTCGGCGTCATCCTCAACCTGTTCGTACCCGAGGAAGCTTTCAACATCGCGCTGGACCTGTCGGCTCTGGGCATCATCTTCACCTGGGGCATGATCATGGCCTGCCAGATCCAGCTGTACCGATGGGAGCAGAAGGGCATCCTGGAGCGTCCCAAGTTCCGCCTCCCGGGCACCCCGTACACCAGCTACGCGACCATCGTGTTCCTCGTCGCCGTGACTGCCCTCATGTGTTACGAGAACTACTGGAACCTGATCGCCATCTTCGTCATCATCCCGATGCTGATTGCCGGCTGGTATGCGGTGCGGGGCAAGGTGTTGACCATCGCCACCGAACGGATCGGTTACACCGGCGAATACCCGGTGGTACCGCAGCCGCCGATCCCGGAGGGTCCGCGCGACAACAAGGACTGAGCCGGGTCCGCCCGCCCTACCAAGTAGTTGATAGGGTCACGGCGGTGACCGCAAAGAGCTGGATTGCCGGACTGCTCGAGTTCGACCGCGAGGGCGACCTGTTCATCGCACCGCAGTGGGCCGGCCCCGGCAACCGACTGTTCGGCGGCCTCATCGCCGCCCAGTCGCTCGGCGCCGCGGGTGCGACGGTCGACCCGGACAAACAACCGCAGTCCCTGCATGCCTACTTCGTGCGCGGCGGCCAGTACGGCATCGACGTGGAGCTGGAGGTGGAACGCACCCGCGACGGCAGGTCTTTCGACACCCGCCGGGTCACCGCCCGCCAAACCGGCAAGGTCATCCTGGAGATGATCGCGTCGTTCCACCTTCCCGAGGCCGGCCCGGACTGGCACCCCGCGCGCGGGCCGAGCGTCGAATTCGCCGACGCCATCCCGAAGCAGCCCGATTTGGAATCGGTGGACCGATTCGAACTGCGGTGCAATCCGGGCGATGATTCGCCGTTCGCGGTCCCGCCGTTCTGGATCCGGACCCGCGAGCCGATCGAGGACGACCCGCTGATCCGGGCCTGCACGCTGACCTACATGTCCGACATGGGTCCGGTGCCGGTGGCTCGCCCACCCGGTGCCGAGGTGGCGCCCGCCGAGGGTTTCGCCGCCAGCCTGGACCACGCGGTGTGGTTTCACCGGCCGTTCATCCCGGACCGCTGGCATCGCTACGAGGTCGACCCGCTGGGCAACAGCCACTCGCGCGGACTCGTCGCGGGTGGCATCTACGACAGCGCAGACCGGCTCATCGCGAACACCAGCCAGCAGGCCCTGTGGCGCTCTTGACGGGTGTCGAGAATCACGTTTGGGAGGCCGTCATCCAGTTGACCGGCTCAAGATCATCTTTCAGAATGTTTAGCGTGGGTAAACGAACGGAACAAGATCAGGTGAACGACGTGGAAACACGGCTGCTGCAGAAGTATCCCAGCCTGCCGTCGGAACACGTCACGGCCGCGGTCGCCGACGCCCACAAACATTTCATCGCCAGCACCGTGCGCGACTACATCGCCCTGCTGGTCGAACGCCGCGCCTCGGCGAATCTACAACCGCGCCTTCACGGCCGCGGATAGTCGCGAGCCCTCCGCCTTACCCGCGGCAATGGCGGTGGCCGCCTTCATGACCTGGCCCATCTGTCGCATGCCCGGCCGTTCCCCGAGCTCCTCGGCGATCTGCGCCATCGCCGTATCGACGACATCGGCGAGTTCGGCCTCGGTCAGCGGGGTCGGCAGATACTCGTCGATCACCCGGGCCTCGGCGTGTTCATTCGCGGCGAGCTCGCCGCGACCGTTCTGGGTGTAGATCTCCGCGGCCTCGGCACGCTTCCTGGCTTCGCGCGCAAGCACCTTGAGCACGTCGTCGTCGGAGAGTTCGCGCGTCTGCTTGCCGGACACCTCCTCGGCACCGACCGCCGCGATCAGCATGCGCAGGGTGGCCGTCCGCAGCTTGTCCTGAGCCTTCATCGCCGCGGTCAGGTCCGCCCGCAGCCGGGCTTTGAGTTCCGCCATGGTCCAGACGCTACGCCTGCCGACGCCCCGCGCAGGTCCACTTACGTTGTCAATCGGCCGAGTCGCCGACAGGATGGTGGCCATGCACAGCGACGGGGTCGTACGGGGTCCGGCCTATCCGCCGCCTGGGGGCTGGCCCGCCCCGCAGCCGGGTTACGGATACGGTCCGCCGCCCGGATACGGCGCCACCCCCGGCTATCCCCCGCCCGGCTATCCCCCACCGAGCTATGGTCCGCCCCCGGACCTCAAACCGGGCATCATCGCCTTGCGCCCGCTCAACCTGTCCGACATCTTCAACGGTGCGTTCGCCTATATCCGGGCCAACCCCAAGGCCACCCTCGGACTGACCACGATCGTCGTGGTCATCGCGCAGTTGTTCGCACTGGCGCTCCAGATCACGCCGCTCGCCTCGAGCGGTCAGTTGGACTCCATGTACACGGGCGAAGAGGCCCCCGCCGCGGCGCTCATCGGGTCCTCCCTCGGCACGGTGGCCGGCGCCGCGGCCACCTGGCTGTCGGGCATCGTGCTCAGTGGACTGCTCACCGTCATCGTCGGCCGTGCGGTGTTCGGCTCCGGCATCACCATCGGTGCGGCCTGGCACCGGCTGCGCAGCCGGATCTGGGCGCTCCTCGGTTTCACCGTGCTGGAGGGCCTGGGCGCGGTGCTGCTCATCGCGGTCGTCGTCGGCGCCACCCTCATCGCCGTCTTCGTCGGCGGCAGTGTGGCGGGTTTCCTCGTCGGCATCCCGCTGGCACTCGCAACGGTCATCCTCCTGGTGTACCTGAACACCATGCTCGGCTTCGTCCCGCCGCTGCTGGTGCTGGAACGCCTGCCCCTCATCGCGGCCGTCCGGCGGTCGTTCGCGTTGATCCGCAACGACTTCTGGCGGGTGTTCGGCATCCGGCTGCTGGCCACCGTGGTCGCGGGCATGATCGCCGGGGCGGTCGCCGTGCCCTTCAGCATCGGGGGCCAGGTCATGCTCTTCGCCTCTGAGACGGGCACCGCCGTGGTGCTCGGGTTGGTACTCGTCGCCGTGGGCGGCGCCATCGGGCAGATCCTCACCGCCCCCTTCACCGCCGGCGTCGTCGTCCTGCAGTACACCGACCGCCGGATCCGGGCCGAGGCCTTCGATCTGGTGCTTCGGACCGGTGCGGGTGCGGGTCCGGTGGGTGCCACGGACTTCGCCGACAACCTCTGGCTGACTCGCCACCCCTGACGTGTCCGGACTCGAAATCGACAGTGACGCCGCCCATGACGCGGCGCTACGCGAGCTGAGCAAACCCATCTACCCCAAGGCCTCGCTCACGGACCTGTTGGGCGCCTGGCTCGACGACCTGATCTTCCGGATATTCAACGCCGGATCCTCGGTGCCCGGCGGGTGGATCACCATCGGACTGCTCTCCCTGCTACTCGTCGTCGCTGCCGTGGTGGCGATACGCGTTGCCACTCGCACCATGCGCGCCCGGCGCGCCGGGGCCGTCGCGCTGTTCGACCACCACGAGCTCAGCTCTGCCGAGCATCGCGCGCTGGCCGAACAATCTGCCGCCCAAGGCGATTGGGCATCCGCCATCAAGCACCGGCTGCGCGCCGTGGCGCGCCGCCTGGAGGAGACGGCGGTGCTCGACCCGGTGCCGGGACGCACCGCCACCGAACTCGCCGACGACGCGGCCGCGGCGCTGCCCGGTCTCAAGGACGAATTACGGCAAGCCGCAACCATTTTCAATGACGTCGCCTACGGCGCCCGGGCCGCGACCGACACGGGCTACCTGGCCATCGCGGACCTCGACGATCATCTGCACCGCGCCGTCGCCACGCATGGAGACACACCGAGCCCCCCGGCCGACGACTGGGTGCCGGTGCGATGACCAGAACGCGCACCTGGATCGCCCTGGCCGTGGCCGCCGTGATCGCGGTCGCGGCGCTGACCACCCTCCTCACCGCACCTCGGCCCGGTGGTCTGATGGAGGCCGACTCCACCTCGCCCGACGGCGCCCGCGCGCTGGTCACCTTGCTTCGCGATCACGGGGTGGATGTGGTCGTCGCCGACGATCTCGACGCGGTCGTCCGCGCGGCGCGACCAGACACGCTGCTGGTGATGGCGCAGACCTTCTTCCTCTACGGCGACGACACACTGGCGGCGCTGGCCGATCTACCCGGCGACCGCCTGTTGGTGGCCCCGACCTCGAGTACCCGGGAACGGCTCGCTCCGGCGATCAGCCGCGACGGCGCCACCCCGTTCGGCGGTCCGCCGGGATGCGACCTACCGGAGGCGACGCGTTCGGGCCGCGCGGATCTCGGGGTGAGCGACACCTTCGAAGCCGCCGGCGACCACCCCTCGGTGACGCGGTGTTACGACGGGGCGCTGGTCCGCTACACCGATGCCGGTCGCACCGTGACCGTGGTCGGAAGCAACGAATTCATGACGAACGCGGGTCTGCTCGGCGACGGAAATGCCGCGCTGGCAATGAATCTGGCGGGTGCGCGCGACCGGGTGGTCTGGTACGCCCCACAACGCACCGAGGGCACGGCCGACGGCGCGCGGTCCATCACCGACCTGATCCCGGACCAGGTGTACTGGGCCGTCCTGCAGTTGTGCCTCGCCGTGGGGCTCATCGCGTGGTGGCGCGGACGACGGCTGGGCCCGCTGGTCGCCGAGGACCTACCCGTGGTGGTCCGGGCGTCGGAGACCGTGGAAGGCCGCGCACGGCTGTACCGGTCCCGCCGGGCCCGGGACCGGGCGGCCGCGGCGCTGCGCGCCGCCACCCTGACCCGCCTGCTCCCCCGCCTGGGCCTCGGCGCCTCGGCCACCGACGCCGCTGTCACCCAGGCCGTCAGCCGACGCGGGGACCAGGATCCGAATAGCCTGGCACACAGCCTGTTCGGCCCGGTGCCGAGCTCGGATGCCGAACTGCACACCCTTGCCCACCAGCTCGACGACATCGAAAGGCAGGTCGCTCAGTCGTGAGTCAGCCACCCCCCGAGGACACCGCACGCGATGCGCTGCTGGCCCTGCGCAACGAGATCGCCAAGGCCGTCGTGGGCCAGGAGGCCGTGGTCAGCGGCTTGGTGATCGCCTTGCTCTGCCAGGGACACGTGCTGCTCGAAGGTGTGCCCGGGGTGGCCAAGACGCTCCTGGTGCGCACCCTGGCCGCGGCTCTGCAGCTGGAGTTCAAACGGGTGCAGTTCACTCCGGACCTGATGCCCGGCGATGTCACCGGGTCGCTCGTATACGACGCGCGCACGGCGGAATTCGCGTTCCGGGCCGGACCGGTGTTCACCAACCTGCTGCTGGCCGACGAGATCAACCGCACCCCACCCAAAACCCAGGCCGCGCTGCTGGAGGCCATGGAGGAGCGGCAGGTCACCGTCGACGGCGAACCGCGGCCGCTGCCCGATCCGTTCATCGTCGCGGCCACGCAGAACCCCATCGAATACGAGGGCACCTACCAACTGCCCGAGGCCCAGCTCGACAGGTTCCTGCTGAAACTCAATGTGCCGCTACCGCCGCGGGACCAGGAAATCACCATCCTGGATCGCCACGCCCGTGGCTTCGATCCCCGCGATCTGTCGGCGGTGCGCCCCGTCGCGGGGCCTGCCGAGCTGGCCGCGGGCCGCGCAGAGGTACGCCGGGTACTGGTGGCCGACGACGTGCTCGGCTACATCGTCGATGTCGTCGGCGCCACGCGGCAATCGCCGTCCCTTGCGCTGGGCGTGTCCCCGCGTGGCGCGACGGCGCTCCTGGCGACCGCGCGCTCGTGGGCCTGGTTGTCCGGGCGCAACTACGTCACCCCTGACGATGTGAAGGCGATGGCCCGGCCCACCTTGCGGCACCGCATCGCCCTGCGGCCCGAAGCCGAGCTCGAAGGCGCCAGCCCGGACGGCGTACTGGATGGCATCCTGGCCTCCGTCCCGGTTCCCCGCTAGTGGTGCTGACCGGCCGCGCCGGGCTGATCGCCCTGATCAGCTCGGTGCCGGTCGTGTTCTCGCCCTGGCCCGCAGCAACTTTCGCCGCTCTCGCGGTGGCGCTGGCCGGCGCGGTGGGGCTCGACGTGATGCTCTCCGCGAACCCGCGCGCCGTGGAACTGAGCCGGTCGGGAGACACTGCCGCACGGCTCGGTCAGCCGGTGCGCACCGATGTGGTGGTGCACAACCGCGGCGGCCGACGCCTGCGGGGCCGGGTCCGCGACGCGTGGGCGCCCAGCGCGTGCGCCTCACCCCGCGAGACCGCGGTGGACATCCCGGCCGGACAACGTGTTCGCGTGGTCACCACATTGGCGCCCGCGCGCCGCGGCGACCAGCACTGCGCCCACGTCACGGTGCGTGCGATGGGCCCGCTCGGGCTGGCGGGGCGACAACGTACCCACTCGGTCGGCGGCGCGGTGCGCATCCTGCCGCCGTTCCTGTCGCGCAAACATCTTCCGTCCCGGCTGGCCAAGCTGCGTGAACTGGACGGCATGGTCCCGGTGCTGATTCGCGGCCAGGGCACCGAATTCGATTCGCTGCGTGAATACGTCGTCGGTGACGACGTGCGTTCCATCGACTGGCGTGCCACCGCCCGCCGCGCCGACGTGGTGGTCCGCACCTGGCGGCCGGAACGCGACCGCCGGGTGGTGATCGTGCTCGACACCGGCCGCACCTCGGCCGGGCGCATCGGTGTCGATCCGACGTCAGCGGACCCGAACGGCTGGCCCCGGCTGGACTGGTCCATGGATGCCGCACTCCTGTTGTCGGCGTTGGCCACCCGCGCCGGTGATCACGTGGATTTCCTCGCCCATGATCGTGTTCCGCGGGCCGCGTTGTTCAACGCCTCGCGTACCGAACTGCTGGCGCAACTGGTGGAGGCCATGGCGCCACTGCAGCCCGCCCTGGTGGAATCCGATGCCGCCGCGACTGTTTCGGCCGTGCAACGCCGGGTTCGGCGGCGGGCCCTGGTGGTGCTGCTCACCGACCTCAACGCCTCCGCTCTCGACGAAGGTCTGATGTCGGTGCTACCCCAGCTGGCCAATCGACACCAGGTGCTGATCGCGGCCGTGTCCGACCCGCGGGTGGACGAACTGGCCGCCGGCAGGGCGGACGCCGCGCAGGTCTATGACGCCGCGGCCGCTGAACGGTCCCGCAATGACCGCAGAGACATCGCGGCCCGGCTGCGCAAGCACGGCGTCGACGTCATCGACTCTCCCCCCGAGGAGTTGGCTCCGGCACTGGCCGACCGCTACCTGGCGATGAAGGCCACCGGCAAGCTCTAGCCGGTCGGCACCACGTCGGGTGCGTCGTCGATATCACCGGACTCGTTGGCCCGCACCGCCTTACCGCCGAAGTAGACGATGTAGCCCAGGAAAAGCGCCTCGGCGGCCACACCGATGCCGATCCGCAGGTAGGTCGGCATCGGCGAGGGCGTCACCAACGCCTCGATCAGTCCCGAGATCAGCAGCACCACCACCAGCCCCACCGCGACCGCGATCACCGCGCGGCCCTGCTCCGCCAGCACCTGGCCCCTCGGCCGGTTCCCCGGAGCGATCACCGTCCAGCCCAGCCTCATTCCCACCGCCGCAGCGAGGAACACCGCCGTCAGCTCGAGCAGGCCGTGCGGGATCAACAGGCCCAGCAGCACGTCGCCCTTGCCTGCGCCGAACATCAAACCGCCGGACACCCCGAGGTTGAGGGCGTTCTGGAACAAGATGTACGGGATCGGGATCCCCAGCAGGATGGCGAACCCGATGCACTGCGCCGCCACCCACGAGTTGTTCACCCAGACGCCCAGGCCGAACGATCCGGCGGGGTTCTCGCTGTAATACGAGGCGAAGTCATGGTTGATCAGTTGCTCGAGTTCGGCGGGCGTACCGATCGCGGCGCGGACATCCGGACTGCCGGCCACCCAGCCTCCGATGATGACGGTGACGATGAAGAACGCCACCGCCGTCCCCAGCCACCACCGCCACGATCGGTACGCGACGACGGGGAAGGACACCGTCCAGAAGCGGACGAGCTCACTCCACAGCGGGGCGTGCGCCCCCGTGACGACGGAGCGCGCCCGCGCGACCAGACCGGACAGCCTGCCGATGAGGACGGGATCAGCCGAGGAACTGCGCACCATCGACAGGTGGGTGGACACCCGCTGGTACAGATCGACCAGTTCGTCCACCTCGGCGCCGGTCATTGCGCGGCGACGTTTGAGCAGCTGTTCCAGCCGATCCCAGGACGCGCGGTGGGCCAGCACGAACGCGTCGACATCCATCGCGCCGATTTTAGTAGCGTTTACCCACATGGGCTCGCAGCCGGAACCGTTGGTGACAGGCGATGCCGTGGTGCTCGACGTGTCGATCGCTCAACTGCCGGTGCGCGCCGCCGCGGCGCTCATCGACCTCACGGTGATGCTGATCGGGTATGTCCTGGGCGTCACGCTGTGGGCGCTGACGCTGGATGACTTCGATTCGGCCCTCTCGGCGGCCGTGTTGATCATCTTCACCGTGCTGGTGCTGCTCGGGTATCCGGTGGTGTTCGAGACCGCGACGCGGGGACGCTCGCTGGGCAAGATGGTCCTGGGGTTGCGTGTCGTCTCCGATGACGGTGGTCCGGAACGTCTGCGCCAGGCGCTCTTTCGGGCGCTGGCCGGCGTCATCGAGATCTGGATGTTCACCGGCGCCCCGGCCGTCCTGTGCAGCATGGTGTCCACGAAGGCCAAGCGCATCGGCGATGTGTTCGCCGGCACGATCGTGATCAGTGAGCGCGCACCGAAATTGAGCCCGCCACCACTCATGCCACCGGCGCTGGCCTGGTGGGCGACATCGCTGCAGTTGTCCGGGCTCGGACCCGACCAGGCCGACATGGCACGTCAGTTCCTGTCCCGCGCCGCGCAGCTGGACCCGCGGACCCGCGAACAGATGGCGTACCGGATCGCCGGTGAGGTGGTGGCCCGCATCGCGCCTGCGCCACCACCGGGAACACCTCCCGAACCGGTGCTGGCCGCGGTGCTCGCCGAGCGGCACCGTCGCGAATTGGAGCGTCTGAAGGTCGGGCAACCCGTCGCCACCGCACCAGGGGCGCCGCCCTTACCGCCGGGGCCGCCTCTCCCGGCGACCCCTCCTAGCAGCGGTTTCACGCCTCCCAGCTAGGACTTGGGACATGTGTGTCCCATTTTGGCTCAAAACTGCTATATTTTGATACATGACCATGCCTGCCTGGACCGACAACGGGGCCACCAGCGGCCCTCGCGGGCGGACCCGTCGGGCCATCATCGATGCCGCCATCTCGGTCATCGCCACCAACCCGGCCGCCACCCTCGGTGACATCGCCGAGGCGGCCGGCGTCGGTCGCAGCACCCTGCACCGGCACTTCTCCGAGCGCGGCGACCTCATGCGTGCCGTCGCCCTGCATGTGCACGAGGTGAGCACCGCGGCCATCACCGCGGCCGACCCGACCTGCGGCCCCGTCGACGCGGCCCTGCGCCGCGTGGTGGAAAGCCAGCTCGACCTAGGCCCCATCGTGCTCTACATCTATACCGACCCGGCCCTGCTGGCCGATCCCGAACTCGCCGCCCATCTCGACTCCGGGGATGAGGCGATCGCCGAAGTGCTGGCCCGTGCGACGGCCGACGGTCCGGTCTATCCGCCCGGCTGGGCCCGCCGGGTGTTCTGGGCGCTACTGCTGATCGGCTACGACGCCATCAGACTGGACGGCACCCCCCGACACCAGGTCGTCGACGCCATCATGTCCAGCCTCACGCAGGGCACCATCACATCTCGTTAAAGGAAGTCCCATGTCCACCCGCCTCGACGCGCAGGCGTCGAAGTCCCCCGTCACCACCCCGCGCCGCGCATGGATTGCGCTCGCGGTGCTCGCACTACCCGTCTTGCTGATCGCCATCGACAACACGGTGCTGGCGTTCGCGCTACCCATGATCGCCGAGGATTTCCGTCCGGCCGCCGCCACCCAGTTGTGGATCGTCGACGTGTACTCCCTTGTGCTGGCGGCACTCCTGGTCGCGATGGGCAGCCTCGGCGACCGACTCGGCCGGCGCAAACTGCTGCTGATCGGCGCAACCGGCTTCATGGTGGTGTCCGTCGCCGCCGCCTTCGCGCCCAGCGCCGAGATGCTGGTACTGGCCCGTGCCGTACTCGGCGTGTTCGGCGCCATGCTGATGCCCTCGACGCTGTCGCTGATCCGCAACATCTTCATCGAGGCATCGGCACGACGGCTCGCGATCGCCATCTGGGCCTCCTGCTTCACCGCGGGCACCACCTTGGGACCCATCGTCGGCGGCGCACTGCTGCAGCACTTCCATTGGGGTGCCGTCTTTTTGGTGGCGGTGCCCGTTCTGCTGCCGCTGCTGGTGCTGGCACCCAAGCTGGTACCGGAATCGCGCGACCCGAATCCGGGCCCGCTGGACCTGACCAGCGTGGCGCTGTCGTTCGTCGCCATGCTGCCGTTGGTCTGGGCCATCAAGACCGCCGCCCATGACGGCCTGTCGGTCGCCGCGGTAGCGGCCTTCGCCGTCGGCATCACTGCGGGTGTGCTGTTCGTCCGGCGGCAGAACCGCAGCGCCACACCGATGCTCGATATGGAACTGTTCCGGTACGGCCCGTTCACCTCGTCCGTGCTGGCCAACTTCCTGTCCATCGTCGGCCTGATCGGGTTCATGTTCTTCACCTCGCAGCACCTGCAGTTGGTGCTCGGGTTGAGTCCGCTGGCCGCGGGCCTGGTGACGCTGCCCGGCGCCGTGGTCTCGATGATCGCGGGTATGGGCGTCGTGCGCGCCGCCAGGCGGTTCACCCCGCAGACGCTGATGATCGTCGGGTTGATCTTCGTGGCACTCGGTTTCACGCTGATCCTGCTGTTCCGGCATGACCTGACGGTCGCAGCGGTCATCGCGTCGTTCGTGGTGCTGGAGTTCGGCGTCGGCATATCTCAGACGGTGTCCAACGACACCATCGTGGCGTCCGTTCCGGCGGCCAAAGCCGGTGCCGCGTCTGCCGTGTCGGAGACCGCATACGAACTGGGCGCGGTGGTGGGCGCCGCGACGCTGGGCACCATCTTCAGCGCGTTCTATCGCTCCAATGTGGTGGTTCCGAGCGGGCTGACAGCCGAGCAGGCCGGTGCGGCCGGTGAGAGCATCGGCGGCGCCACGTCGGTGGCCCGTGAGCTTCCCGCCGCGCCCGCGGAGCTCCTACTCGACTCTGCGCGTACGGCTTTCGACTCCGGGATCGCACCGACCGCGGTAATTGCCATCGTGCTCACGCTGACCGCGGCGGCCATCGTCAGCGTGTCGTTCCGCCGGTCAGCAGGAGCGCCGCACCCAGCAGGGCTGTGACGGTGCGGACGTGGTTCCACGCCGTCCACGGGCCCAGGTAGGACTGCCAGTCCTGCCCGCCGTCCAGCTTGTCGTTGAGCGGCACGTTGAAGACGATCGTGATGACGGCGGGCAGCACGGCCAATACCGCACCTGCGACCAGAAGCCAGCTTCCAGGCCGGCCCCACTGCACGACGGCGATGGACCCGAGCACGAGGGCGAGCACCGTGGTGCCGAAGAACAGCGCCAAGAAGGGCGCATTGGCCTGGGCTTCGGCGTTGATGCCGCGCATGGCGGTGCCGGCGTCGGCGGGTCCGGTGCGGTCCAGACCGGGCATCACGAAGCTGGAGAACGCGTAGAAGATGCCTCCCACGGCGGCGCTGCCGAGGGTGGTTGCGGCGGTGAGCACGGCGACCGGGGTGTGTGACATGCCCTCAGTGAACTGCACTCACCTCAGACGATCTATGGCTCATCGTCTCGTCTGCATACGTGACCGTCTCGCCGCCGATGGCCTCCCCCGCAGCGCGGGGGAGGCCATCATCGTGTGTACGGCTTACTCGCTGGAGCTGCCCGCGCCCTCGCTCGAGGACTTCGCGCCCGCGCCGGCCTTGGCCGACTCGGCCGACCCGGTCTCCGACGCGCCGGCCGAACCCGCTGAGGCCTGGGTGCCGCCGGGCTTGGTGCCCGCCCCCGGCTCCGCCTTGACGCTGTCGCGGGTCACCGACCCCTTGCTGCCCTTGGCACCGTGCGTCCCCTTCGTGCCCTTGCCGCCCTTGGCCGTACCGGCGTCCTTCGTGGTCGAGGAAGTCGCGTCGGCGTCCTTCGGTGCGGACGCACCGGATTCGGTCGCCGCACCGTCGGTGGTGGCCTTGGTGTCCGTCGCGGTGGTGCTGTCGGCGACCTTCACCTGCGCGGCGGTCTCGGCGTCCTTGGCGGGCTCGGCCGCCTCGACGGGAGCGGCCTTGACGTCGGCGGCGGGGGCGGRCTCGGCCGGCGCCGTCGTGTCCGCCTCGGCAGCGGATCCCGTTGCCGTCGAATCCTTTTCGGCCTTGGCCGCGGGAGCGGCGCCCGATGCGTCGACCGCCAGGGTGACCGTGGTGGCGGTCGTCGCGGTCGGCAGCGCGGCGGCGGTCGTCGTGGCCGCCGCCGTCGTGGGCAGGCCGGTCCGCAGCGCCTTGAGGATCGCGGCCCCGACGTAGGGCAGAGTGCCCTCGGTGAACGCCTTGGCCTGCGTCACGGCGTTCTCCAGCACATCGGCGATGCCATGCTGCACGGCGTTGATCACGTTGATCGGGTTCAGCGTCTTCAGCGAGTTGAGCACCTTTTGTGTGCTGATGACGATCTGCTTGAGGAAAGGCTCTGTGCCGGTGTCGAACCCGATGCCGACGGTGGAGATGACGACCCCCACCAGCATGCTCAGGCCCGCGTCGTACAGCGCCGGGATCAGGGCTTGGGCGACCTTCAGCGGCCGCTCCAGTGCCGGCTGCAGGGCCGTCCACGGGGCGCTGAGCAGATTCAGGATCGGCTGCAGACCCGCGGAGATGAGGGCGTCGATGGCGCCGTTGACATCACCGGTGGCCAGTTGGGCCCCCACCGCCTTCAGCGCCGCGGGCAGTCCGGCGCCGAGCTGACCGAGCGCGGAACCTGCCGACTTCGCCGCGTCGAGCACCTGCCGCGCGGTGTAGAGCTGGTTGTCGACGATCTGGCGCAGGATCGGCAACGGGTTGGCCAGCACCGTGTGGACCGTCTCGTTCAGCCAGCCGCCGGCATCTTCGATCACCGGTTTGAACACGTTGATCGGGTTGTCGATCGACGAGGCGGTGAGCGAAACCTGCGGCATGTGCATCTGCGGCAGGTTGGGGTGCGCAGCGATGGGCGTCACCGCGATGACACTGGCTCCGACGAGCGCGACGCCCGCCGTGACGTAGGGGCGCATGGCCGATTGCATTGACATTCCTCGGGTCATCCCTTCATAGGATCTCTGGTTCCCCCCAGCCGGATGAGAACCTACTGGCCAGTAAGTTGTTGGCAAGGATTTTCGGCAAAGTTGCAGGCACTGCCAATTTTCACGATCTGCCAATCTGCGGATTCCTAGGTTTGCTAATCGGTTCGTCTGATTTCGATCGCAACAAAACTGGCAAATTGCGACCCCCGTGAAGTCGTTAGCGTTGCGCACGACATGGCGTCCGGACGCACCCGAGGTCCATCGGACGACCGTTGAGCTGCGTGATCGAGCCCACATCGCCCCGTGGTCATGAGGTGGGGCACATTCCCTGGCGAAGAGTCATTCACACGTTATCTGTCGAGCGATTGGACAATCAGCAACGAAATGTCGTCAGGGTCCGCCGCGTAGCCCGGCGCGGGTCGTCGCCTCACCCACCGCGTACCGCAACTGTCCATATGCTGAGATGTGCCTGAGCGCGTCCACGCCCGGCAGTAGGGTCCGCCGATATGGACGCGCTCTCGGGGTTGCTCGACGGGGTACGGGCTCGCGGAGCCTTCGTCCTGCGCCTGTCGCTGGATCCCCCGTGGTCGATGCGGATCCAGGACGGCGCCCTGACACTGATCTGTCAGACCGCGGGAAGCTCGGTGATCGTGACCGACGAAGGTGACGAATTCCCCTTGTCCCCAGGCGATATCGCGCTCGCGAGCGGGGCGTGCCACTACCTTTTCGCCTGCTCCCCCGAAGTCGCGCCACAATTGGTCATCCACCCGGGCCAGCGCTGCACCACCCTTGCGGGCGAGGACATGCGCTTCGCGCTCAGCGTGGGTGTGCGCACCTGGGGCAACAGCGCCGCGGGTGCCGACGGTGTCGTCATCGGCGCCTACGAGGGTCGCAGCGAGGTCAGCTCCCGGCTGCTGAGGGCTCTACCCCCGGTGCTCGTCGTGCACCCAGACAGGCCCGCCACGCTGATCGGATTGCTCGCGGCGGAGGCCGGATGTGAGCGCGTGGGACAGGAGGTGTATCTGGACCGCTTACTGGATCTGATGCTGATCGACACCTTGCGCAGCTGGTTCGACGGCGAAGGCGAAGCCCCGCCGTGGTGGGGCGCCGCCGACGACGCGATCGTCGGCCCGGCGTTGCGGCTGATCCACCACCATCCCCGACACGCCTGGACCGTGGCGAATCTCGCCGCGGCGGTGGGTGCCTCGCGTGCCGTGCTGGCCCGCCGGTTCACCGACCTGGTCGGCGAACCGCCCATCGCCTTTCTCACCGGCTGGCGTCTGGCGTTGGCCGCCGATCTGCTCCGGTCCGGTGACCGGACCATCGCCGCGGTCGCCGATCACGTCGGCTACGGCACACCGTTCGCCCTCAGCACGGCATTCAAACGCGCGTACGGGATGAGTCCGGCCGCGTACCGCGAGGCCCACACCGCCGATCAGGTGGCCGGCGCGGCGCCCGCCTGACGCCGCTTGGCGACGGCACCGGCTGCCGACGTCGCGGCGATGGCGATCAGCGCACCGAGGATGAGCGCCGCCGGTTCGCCCGGCGCGAGCAGGTTCTGCTCGGTACCCAGCGTGGCCGCCGCGACCGGGACCCCGAGTTGGGCGGCCGCCAGCACACTCAGCGCCAGCGGCTGCCCGAACAGCCTGCCCGTGGTGTGGGCGGCGACGGCGCCGACCCCCAATGCCACTCCGAGGCCGATGAATTGGGGATGGTCGGCAAGTTCACGCACCTGCAGGGACGCGCCGAGCCATACGAAGAACAGCGGCGCGAAGAAACCCTCGGTGATGCCGAACAACTGGCGGGCCAGCCGGCGCGGCTCACCGATCGCTGAGATCACCAGGCCGAGCGCGAAGCCCGCCAGCATGATCGACACATGCGTGGCGATCGCCAGAGCCCCCAGACCGAACAGGAGGATCAGACTGATCCGCAGCTCCAGCGCCAGCCGATGATCCTCGGAGTAGTGGTGTAGTCGTTTACGGGTGCCGCTGTGCTCGAAATGGCGCAGCACGACGAACATCACCACCGCGGCGATAGCGATCGCCGACGCACCCAGCGCCGCCCGCGCGGCATGACTGGGGTCGATCACCAAGGGCAGCAAAACAATCGAGGCAGCATCGGCGATCGCGATCTGCGCCGTCACCGAGAGCACCGGCGGCCCGGTCAGCCCGAGGGAGTCGATCACCGGCAAGGCCAGTGCCGCCGACGAGGATGCCATCAGCACCGCGTACAGCAGGGCGTGCCCGGTGCCGAATGCCGACGCGATCGCCACGCCCAGCAACGCGGCCACCGCTCCGACGGCCACCGCCCGCAGCGCCGCCATGCCCAGCGCGCCTCGCAACGCGGTATCGCGCACGGGCACATGCGTTCCGACGATGAACATCACCAACGCGAAGCCGATGTTGGCCAACAGCTTGAAGGTCGCATCGGTGTCGTCGACGATGCCGAACCCGGTTCTGCCGATGACGATCCCGGCCACCAGTTCACCGACGACGACCGGCAGGCGCAATCGCGGGATGGCGGCCAGCGCGGGACCGGCCAGCCCGATGATCGCCAGCAACGCCAAGGTGTCGAATCCGAAACCCGTCATCGCGCGACTACTGCTGCCACGACACCAGCCGGCACGGAATGGGCGTGTTCTCGTCGGTGAGGTAGCTCGCGCACACCCGGTGATAGCCGTCGGCGATCTGCATCGGCACGTTCTGGGCATACCGACCGCGCACCAACAGGATCGGGGACAGCCGCTTGCCGTCGCTGATCTTCGCGAGGTCGTTGCGGACGTGCTGGTTGTTGTCCGGGAGCAGGGCGAGTTGCGCGGCCCGCAGGATGTCTTTGGCCGCACGCTGCAAGGGTTTTGCCTGTTTCAGCGCCTCGACCGTGGCAGCCACCACCGCGGGTTCCGCCAGCATGCTGAGATAGTCGGCGGCCGCGTCGTAGTCGTGCTCTTCCGGCTCATCGAGCCACTTGACACCCATCCGGACACCCTAGTCCGGATGGGCTGGCATTCGGCTGGGAAATCAGGCGCCGATCCAGTTCCCGTGAAAGCCATAGGGAACGCGCTGCGGCAGATGGATCCTGGCGACGGGGTCGCCCCCGAAATCGGAGGCGTCCACGATCACCAGGTCGCTACCGTCTCGCTCCGGGTCGTACACGTAGCCCAGGTACCACCCGTTGTTCTCGTCGGCCGGTCCGGCGCCGGGCACGAACACCGCCTCCCCCGCGCCGCCGGTCCCCAGATCATGTCGCACCGAAGTTCCGGTGCTCAGGTCGTAACGGAGCCAGCCGTTTTCGCCGACTGCCACCGAATAGCGGGCCGGCAGACCGGCCAGCCGGTCATCGATACGTGGGAACTCCACCCCGTTGTCGTCGAGCTGGCGATCGCGCACGGTGCCTCCCGCAAGGTCGATCCGCCATTCCCACAGCACCCCGTCGGTGTCGAAGTCGCCGGCTCGACGCCACAGCTCCGGGTACCGGACCGCATGCAGCACAATCGAATCACCGTCGTCATGGGCGTTGGCGACGTGGAAGATGTAGCACGGGTCGATCTCGAACCAGCGGATGTCACCGAAAGGGTCGCTGCGGCGTAGCACGCCCAGTCGGGCTCCATAGGAGTCGCTCCAGCGGTAGGGCATGTCCCGTTCCCCGCTGACCGCGATGTCCATATCGAAGACGATGGGCAGGTCCAGGAAGACGACATGCTCTGCGGTCAAGGCGAAGTCGTGCATCATCGTCAGTGCGCCGACCTCGATGGGCCGGTTGATGATGAGCTCACCGGCAGCATCGGCGCGGTGATAGGTGACGTGCGGGGCGAAGATGCTGCCGTAGCCGAAGAAGTGCAATTCGCCGGTGGTGGGGCAGATCTTGGGGTGCGCGGTCATCGAATCGTTGAGCTTGCCGCCGAAGTCGTAGGCGCCGACGGTCTCCAGTTCGTCGGTGATTTCGTAGGGAAACGACGATTCGACCAGCGCAAGCGTCTTTCCCGCATGGTTGATGACGTGGGTGTTCGACGACGCGGCGCGCAGATTGCGGGTGCCGTCGCTGTTGTACAGCGGGAAATCCTCCTTGAAGCTGTCGGTGCGCACCCAGCGGTTGCGGTACCACTTGGCCGCGCCGCCCTCGACGCGCACGCCGTGGATCATGCCGTCGCCGATGAACCAGTGCGCCGATTCCTGGCGTGGATTGGGGCCGTTGCGCAGGTACCAGCCGTCGAGTTCGGGTGGGATGACGCCGTCGACGGGCAGGTCGTACTCGGTGAGTTCGTCGGCGACGGGCGCGTAGTTCTCCCGGCGGAAGAAGTCACCGGTGGTGGGCAGTCCGGTGGATGCGGTGGGCTGAGTCATAGCGCAACCCTGACATTCCACTAGTGACATGTCAATAGTGGAATGTAGAATTCGTGGATGAGCTTGCGAATCGCCGCGCTGGGCCTCCTGGTCCAGCACCCCGGCAGCGGATACGACCTACTCAGACGATTCGAGAAGTCGATGGCCAATGTGTGGCCGGCGACCCAGAGTCAGCTCTACGGCGAGCTGAACAAGCTGGCCGCAGCCGGCCTGATCGAGGTGGCCGATACTGGTCCGCGCGGCCGAAAGGTGTACCGCGCCACCGATTCCGGACGCGAGGAACTACGCCGTTGGCTGGTCAGCCCCCAGGACGACCCGCCGTATCGCAGCCCCGGACAACTGCGCATCTTCCTGCTCGGCGAGCTACCCCGCGACGGCGCCGCCGGGCACGTCCAAGCGCTGGCCGACCACGCCCGTACGGAGATCGGCCGCCTGGAGGCGCTGCGCGCGCAGCTGCACTGGGACGACTCCGACGAGTCCTTCTACGGATTGGCCGCCCTGGAACACGGGCTGCGCTACAACGCCATGCAGGCCGAGTGGGCCGAATGGCTGGTCAACGCCATCGTCGATCGAACTTGATAACTCGTGGTTGCATCGCGATAGTTTCCGATATATCGTTACTGCATCGGAAGCGCACACGGCGCTTCCCGCCAGAGAAAAGACACAGACATGAACACCCCATTCACACCCCCCAATCAGCCCTTCGGCTTCGGACCGGGCTTCGGTCCCGGCGGTTTCGGTCCCGGCGGTTTCGGTCCCGGTGACCGACGCGGCCTGCACGAGCATCGTCGCCAGGCACGCCGCGACTTCAGGGACCAGATCCGCGAACACGGCGGTCCGCAGGGTCCGTTCGGCCCCGGCTTCGGACGCGGCGGCTTCGGTCCCGGTTTCGGGCCGTCCTTCGGACCGGGTTTCGGTCCGGGATTCGGCCCTGGTGGCCCCAGAGGACGAAGCCGCGGTGGCCGTGGCGGACGCGGCGGCGGTCGAGGTAAGCGCGGCGACGTGCGTGCCGCGATCCTCACGCTGCTCTCCGAGCGGCCCATGCACGGGTACGAGATGACCCAGGAGATCGCCACCCGCAGCAACGATCTGTGGAAGCCGAGCCCCGGCTCGGTCTACCCCACGCTTCAGCTGCTGGTCGACGAAGGCCTGATCACCCCCGCCCAAAGTGAAGGCAGCAAGAAGACTTTCGAGCTGACCGACGAGGGCCGTGCCGCCGCCGAGAAGATCGAGACCGCACCGTGGGACGCCATCACCGAAGATGCCGACCCCAACGCGGTGAACCTGCGTGCCGCGCTCGGCCAACTGTTCGGTGCCGTCGCCCAAGCGGTGCACACCACCGGCGACGAGCAGCAGCAGCGCATCCTCGACATCGTCAACAACGCCCGCCGCGAGGTCTACCAGATCCTCGGCGAGGAGTGACTCCGACGGTGGGTCTGCATAACCTGAGGGGTATGCAGACCCACCCGCTCGGTCCGTTCGACGTCGCGCGCATCGGATTCGGCGCAATGCAATTGCCCGGCCCCGGCGTCTTCGGCCCACCAAAGGACCGCGATCAGGCACTCGCCGTACTGCATCGCGCCGTCGCCCTGGGCGTCAATCACATCGACACCTCCCAGTACTACGGCCCCGACGTCGCCAACGAACTCATCCACGAAGCCCTGCATCCCTACCCGGCCGACCTGGCCCTGGTCAGCAAGGTCGGGGCCCGCCGCGACGCCCGGGGCGGCTGGTTGCCCTACGACCAACCCGACGAGCTCCGGCGGGGCATCGAGGACAACCTGCGTGCCCTTCAGATCGATCGGCTGGCCGCGGTCAACCTGCGGATCATGCCGCCGGGCGACGCGCCCGACGAGATCGCCACGCTGGATCCGCAGACTTTAGGCCCTCAGCTCGACGCGATGATCACCGCGCGCGACGAGGGCCTCATCTCGGGGATCGGCCTGAGCAACATCGGGCTCGATCACCTCAAGTTCGCGCTGGAGCGCACCGAGATCGCCTGTGTGCAGAACGCTTTCAACCTGTTGGACCGCACTGCCCAGCCCGTGCTCGACCTGTGTTTCGAGCACGGCATCGCGTTCGTGCCGTTCTTCCCGCTGGGATCGGGCTTCAATCCGCAGAACCCGGTGCTGAACAACGAAATCGTCACCCACGCCGCCGCCGATCTCGGCCGCACCCCGGCCCAGATCGTGCTGGCGTGGACGCTGTCGGTGTCACCGCACGTACTGCTGATCCCGGGTACCTCCTCGGTGTCCCATCTGGAGCAGAATCTGGCGGTCGCCGAGATCGAACTGCCCGACGAGGTGAAGAGCCGCCTCGATAGCATCTCCGGACGATGAATATCGACGATCTCACCGGCTACGCGATCCCCGTGATCGTGGCCGTTCTCACCGGACTCGGCGGTGTGCTCGGCGTCAGCTTCCGTGACGCCGACGCCACCGAGCGCCGGCGTGGCATGTGGCTGTACATGCTGGTGCTGCTCACCGCGATCGCCACCTCCGCGGCGCTGAACTCGGCGTCCGGGTTCGGCAAGCCGCTCAGCGCCGTCCTGATGACCATCGCCGCGTGCGCCGTCGCCGTCGGCACGCACGTGCTGTGGCGCCGGATCGTGTTCGACGCCCCGGAACGCAACATGAAGATCGCCATGACTGCAGTGGGATTGGCTGTCGTCGTGATCATTTCGTCGGTGACCTACACCTACATCTCGGGCAAGGGCTGCCGGCAGGCGCAGACTCTGATCGCCACCAGCATGGCGCAGTCGGCGTTCGTCCTGCCGTCGTTCGCCAACCAGGGCCCGACCAGCGGCGACTTCCAGAAGTGGTCCCGCGACCTGCATGATCAAGCCGCACGGGTCACCGCGGGGGACATCACGCCACAGGTGAAGGATCTCGTCGACCTGGCCGACCAGATCACCGCGACGGTGCAGATCGGCGACACCGGCACCCACGCACTGCTCGGTGCCCGGTTCTACGACGTGCTGCGGGTGCTCCTGCAAAAGTGCCAGAACATCTGAAAACCGTGGCAGCCGACAAGTTCTCCGACATCGACAGCATGCCCCGCGGCGGGCCGGACGCCTCCTGCGTCGACCGGTTGCTACAGACCGACCGGCCCGAGTACCTCGACCGCGATGACGTGGACCCGCGCGTCAAGCGCAGCGTCATCGCCGCGTTGGACTGGACCGGACGGGTGTTCGGCAACCATGACCAGTTCGCCCGCATCGTCCTGGACGAGGTCGCCGACGTCGCGGATCCGCGGATCCTGGAACTCGGCGCCGGGCACGGCGCACTGTCGGCCGGCGTGTTGGAGCAGCATCCCACCGCACGGCTGACCGTCACCGACATCGAGGCGGACTCGGTGGCGGCGATGGGCGCCGGCGTCCTCGGCCATCATCCACGCGCCCAGGTGCGCGCGATGGATGCCACCGCGATCGACGCGGCCGACGGCGAGTTCGCCCTGGCGGTGTTCGCGCTGTCCTTCCACCATCTGCCGCCGGGCCTCGCGGCGCAGGTACTCGCCGAAGGCACCCGCGTGGCCGACAAACTGATCGTCATCGACCTACCACGGCCGCCGTCCCCAGTGCATCTGCTGCGGCTGGCGACGATGCTGCCGCTGGCCCCGTTCGTCCCGTTCGTGCACGACGGGGTGATCAGCTCGCTGCGCTGTTACAGCCCGTCGGCCATGCGGGCACTGGCCGCGCACGCCGGGGTGGACGTGACCGTGCGCGCAGGTCTGTTCGGTCCTCAGGTGTCGGTGGCCACCCGCGGCTAGGCTCGGGCCCGTGGGTGACGACGTCACACAGACCGACTTCAGCAGGGCCGAGCGCCGCGAGTACCGGCGCAAGGTACAGCTGTGCCTCGACGTCTTCGAAACCATGCTGTCGCAGTCCAGTTTCGAGTTCGACCGGCCGCTGACGGGCATGGAGATCGAGTGCAACCTGGTCGACAGCGCGTACCAACCGGCCCTGCGCAATGCCGAGGTCCTGGCGTCCATCGCCGACCCGGCCTACCAAACCGAATTGGGCGCCTACAACATCGAATTCAACGTCCCACCGCGCCCGCTTCCCGGTCGGGCGGCGCTGGACCTGGAGGAAGAGGTCCGGGTCAGCCTGAACGCCGCCGAGGCCAAGGCGGCCGAAGACGGCGCGCACATCGTGATGATCGGGATCCTTCCGACGTTGATGCCCGAACATCTGAGTGCGGACTGGATGAGTCCGTCGACGCGCTATCAAGCCCTCAACGATTCGATCTTCACCGCCCGCGGTGAGGACATCGACATCGACATCGCCGGGCCGGAGCGGCTGGCGGTGCAGTCGGCCGATATCGCCCCCGAATCTGCCTGCACCAGTGTGCAATTGCACCTTCAGGTATCGCCCGCCGACTTCGCCAAGAACTGGAACGCAGCCCAGGTGCTGGCCGGTCCGCAGTTGGCGCTGGGCGCCAATTCGCCGTATTTCTTCGGACACGAGCTGTGGGCCGAGACCCGTATCGAGCTGTTCACCCAGGCCACCGACACCCGCGCCGACGAACTGAAGACCCAGGGCGTGCGGCCCCGGGTGTGGTTCGGGGAACGCTGGATCACGTCCATCTTCGATCTGTTCGAGGAGAACGTCCGGTATTTCCCGTCGTTGCTGCCCGAGCTGTCCGACGAGGACCCGGTCGCCGAGCTCGCGGCCGGGCGTTCACCGCAGCTGGCCGAACTGCGGCTGCACAACGGCACCATCTACCGGTGGAACCGACCGGTCTACGACGTGGTCGACGGCCGCCCTCATCTGCGGGTGGAGAACCGGGTGCTACCCGCCGGACCGACGGTGGTCGACATGCTGGCCAACTCGGCGTTCTACTACGGGCTGTTGCGCACGCTGTCCGAGGAGGACCGCCCGGTGTGGACGAAGATGAGTTTCGCTGCGGCGCACCATAATTTCACCGCCGCAGCACGACGCGGCATGGACGCCCGGCTGTACTGGCCGGGCCTGGGCGAGGTGACTCCCGACGAGCTGGTGTTGCGCGAGTTGCTCCCACTGGCCGACGAGGGCCTGCGCCGGTGGAGCGTCGCCGCCGACGTACGGGACCGCTATCTGGGTGTCATCGAGGGCCGCGCGAAGACGGGGCGCAACGGCGCCGCCTGGCAGACCGCGACGGTGCACGCCCTGCAGGAGCGCGGCCTGACGCGACCCGAGGCGCTGGCGGAGATGCTGCGTCTGTACTGCGAGGCGATGCACAGCAACGCCCCCGTCCATACGTGGGAGACACCCGCCCCCTGACGCGGCGTACGTTGGATGCCATGGCATCTGAGGTTTTGGACTGGGACGGCGCATACCGGCAGGACGGCACCTTCGAGGGTCCGCCGCCGTGGAACATCGGCGAGCCGCAACCCGAACTGGCGGCCCTCATCGCGGGCGGAAAGGTCCGCAGCGACGTGCTCGACGCCGGCTGTGGACACGCTGAATTGTCACTGTCGCTGGCGGCGCAGGGCTACAACGTCGTCGGCCTGGATATTTCGCCGACTGCCATCGCCGCGGCGAATCGTGCAGCACAGGAACGCAATCTGAGCACCGCCGCGTTCGCTCAGGCGGACATCACGTCGTTCACGGGATACGACGGCCGGTTCAGCACCGTCATCGACTCGACGCTGTTCCACTCGATTCCCGTCGAGGCACGGGATGGCTACCTGCAGGCGGTGCACAGGGCTGCGGCGTCGGGGGCGTCGTACTTCGTGCTGGTGTTCGCCAAGGGCGCCTTCCCCGCCGAGCTGGAGCAGAAGCCGCACGAGGTCGCAGAGGACGAACTACGGGCCGCGGTGTCCAAGCACTGGACGGTCGACGACATCCGCCCGGCGTTCATCCATGCGAACGCCACCGCCATTCCCGACGAGGCACCGTTCGAGCTCACGCACGCTCTCGATGACAAGGGCCGGATCAAATTCCCGGCCTTCCTGCTCAGCGCGCACAAATAACGCTCAGATGCCGCCGCGGGACACCAGTTGTGCGGCGATGACGTTGCGTTGGATTTCGTTGGTACCCTCCCCGACGATCATCAGCGGGGCATCCCGGAAGTAGCGTTCCACGTCATACTCGGTGGAATAGCCGTAGCCACCATGGATGCGCACCGCGTTCAGGGCGATCTCCATCGCGGTCTCAGAAGCGAACAACTTCGCCATCCCGGCTTCCATGTCGCAGCGTTCGCCACTGTCGTACTTCTCGGCGGCGTACCAGGTGAGCTGGCGGGCTGCGGTCAGCTTGGTGGCCATATCGGCCAGATAGTTGCCGATCGACTGGTGCTTCCAGATCGGCTTACCGAAACTCTCGCGCTGCTGGGCGTAGGCCAGCGAATCCTCCAGCGCCGCGGTGGCCACCCCGAGCGCGCGCGAGGCCACCTGGATGCGTCCTGTCTCCAGGCCTTTCATCATCTGCGCGAAGCCCTTGCCTGGCTGCCCGCCCAGGATCGCCGCAGCGGGGATCCTGTACTCGTCGAAGGCCAGCTCACACGATTCCACACCCTTGTAGCCCAGCTTGGGCAGATCCCGCGACACCGTCAGCCCGGGGCCGTGTTCCACCAGCACAATGGAGATGCCCTTGTGCTGCGGTGTCGCGCTCGGGTCGGTTTTACACAACAGCGCGATCAGATCCGAGCGCCGCGCGTTCGAGATCCACGTCTTGGACCCGGTGATCACCAGATCGTCGCCCTCGGCTTTCGCGACGGTCGTCATCGCCTGCAAGTCCGAGCCGCCGCCCGGTTCGGTCAGCGCCATCGTCGCGCGCACCTCGCCGGTGGCCATCCTCGGCAGGTAGGACTGCTTCTGTTCCTCGGTGCCGAACAGGGTGAGCAACTTGGCCACCACGGTGTGCCCACCCATCGCCCCGGCCAGGCTCATCCAGCCCCGCGCCAACTCCTGGGTCACCTGCGCATAGCAGGGCATCGACACCGGGCTGCCGCCGTAACCCTCGGGCACCGCCAGACCGAAGATCCCGATCTGCTTCATCTGTTCGATCCAGCGCTCGGGGTATTCGTTGGCGTGCTCGACCTCTTGCACCGTGGGCTTGACCTCGCGGTCGACGAAGGCTCGCACGGTCTGGATCAGATAGGACTCTTCGTCGTTGAGCGCGGTCACCCGCTCACACTAACTACAGGCCACCAGCGCCTCGGCGAACTGCTCCAGCTCGGCTTCGGTGACGTCGACGTGCGGGGACACCCGCAGCACGGCACGCGCGAGTTCGTATGGTGCGCGCACCAGTTCGCACGCGGTGGTGACGATGCGATGCTCGGCGATCAGCCGGGACCGGACCCGCGCCGGGACGGCGTCCCCGGTCGGTTCCAGGGTGGTCAGGGCGGTGGGTTCGTCGACGGGTTCGACGACGCGCCAGCCGGGGATGTCGGCCAGCGCGGTCCGCGTCCAGCGGCCCACCTCGGCCAGTCGCGCCCGCACCGCCGGTGGCCCGGCGGCCAGGTGCTCGCCGACCGCCAGCGCGTACCCGACGCGCGCGGCGATATTGGCCTCGCCGCTCTCCAGCGGTGGCAGCCGGGGTGCGAGACCCCGCGCGAATGCGGGCTCCAGCGCCAGTACCCCGACACCGCGCGGGCCGGCGAGCCACTTACGCGACGAGGAGTACAGCACGTCCGCCCCCACCGCACAGTCGAGATGGCCGAATGCCTGGGCGGCGTCGATCACCAGCGGCACCCCGAGATCCCGGCACACCGCGGCCAGTTCCGCCTGTGGCTGCGCGACCCCGCGGTGGCTGCCCAGGGCGGTCAGGTGGACCAGCGCGGGCGGATCGGCCCGTAGGACGTCGGTGGCCCCATCCACCAGGAGACGCCCGAGGGGGTCGACGGGCAACGGTCGGACCGCGAAATCGTTCGCCGCCATGATCGCGAGATTGGGTCCGTACTCACCCGGCGGGCAGGCCAGCGTGCGCGCACCGGCCCAGCTGCTCAGCAGGAGATCCAACGCGTGGTTGGAACCCGTCGTGAAGACGACCTCGGCGTCCGGGATGGCGGCCAGCGCGCGTACCGCGTCACGGCCGGCGTCCAGCACCGGTGTGGCGGCTTCGGCGGCGACGTAACCACCCACCTCTGCTTCATGGCGGGCATGGGAGGACGTCGCGTCGATCACGGCGTTGCTCTGCCGGGAACAGGCCGCGCTGTCCAGATGCAGTCCCGCCACGGGGGGCCGGGCGTCGCGCCACAGCTGCGCGAGGGTCATTTGACCGCCAGCGAGAGCCCGAAATCGCCCGCCGGGTCCGTCCACCAGTGTGTCCGGCGCAGGCCGGCCGCTTCGAGTTCGGCAGCCACGCCCTCGGGCCGGAACTTGCAGGACACCTCGGTCAGCATCTCCTCGCCTGCCGCGAAGTCGACCGCCAATCCGAGTGCGCCGACGTGAACGCGCTGGGCCGGAACGGATTTCAGCCACATCTCGATGCGCTCCAGTTCGTCGTTCCACTTGGCGACGTGCTCGAAGGCGTCGAGGTCGAAGTCGGCGTCCAGCTCCCGGTTCACCACGGTCAGCACGTTGCGGTTGAAGGCCGCGGTGACACCGGCGCTGTCGTCGTAGGCGCGCACCAGCCGGTCGGTGTCCTTGACCAGATCGGTGCCCAGCAGAAGCGCATCACCCGGTCGCAGCGTATCTGCCAGTGCCGCAAGGAAATGGGCACGCGGCCCGGCGGTGAAATTGCCGATGGTCGAGCCCAGGAAGATCACCAGGCGCCGGCCCTGCTGCGGGATGGTGCCGAGATCCTGTTCGAAATCGCCGCATACGGTCTCGACCTCGACGCCCGGATATTCGGTGCGCAGCGCGGCGGCGGCATCGCTGAGCACACTGGGATCCACGTCGAACGGGATGAACCGGCGCAGCAGATCGCGACCGGTCCAGGCGTCGAGCAACAGCCTGGTCTTCTCGGAGGTGCCGCTGCCCAGCTCCACGAGCGTGTCCGCGCCGGAGGCCGCCGCGATCTCGGCCGCTCGGTCACGCAGGATCGACGCCTCGGTGCGGGTCGGGTAGTACTCCGGCAGTCGGGTGATGCGGTCGAACAGGTCGCTGCCGACGGCGTCGTAGAACCACTTGGGCGGCAACGTCTTCGGGGTCTGCTGCAATCCGTCGAGAACGTCGCGGCGCAGGGAGTTGGCCAACGAGAGGGTCATGGCGATCCTTCCAGAGAGGTGAGGGTGACCTGCCCGGCCGCCACCTGCACGAGGTGGCGGTCGGGAATGTCACGCCAGTCGGGGTCATCGTCAAAGGGTTCGCTGGCGAGCACCACGCCGTCGGCGCGCGCCAGCACCGACAGGGTGTCGCCCCACGTGGTGGCCAGCAGCCGGGAACCGTCAGCGGCCAGGATGTTCAGCCGCGCCCCGGGATCCGCCGCGCCGACCTCGGCGACCGTGGCGCCCAGCGCATCCAGGCCGCGGCTGAAGATGTGCGCGGCCAGCACGGCGCTGTCGACGGTGGACTCGGCGTCCCGAGCCGGCGGCAACACCCCGCGGTCGACGATGCCGTTGTGCGACAGCAACCAGGTGCCGTCGGTGAACGGCGCGGACGCCGACGGTTCGATGGGCATGCCGATGGTGGCCGACCGGACGGCGGCCACCACACAACCGCTGCGCAGCGCGGGCGCAACCGACGCGAAGGAGGCGTCCCCCCACAGCGGCTTGTCGCTGCGCCAGCGGTGCAGACCGCCACCGGAGAAGAAGCCGACGCCCCAGCCGTCCGCGTTCACCGTCCCGTGTTTCTGTCGGCGCGGCGAATAGGACTGCACCAGTAGACCTTCCGGCGGGTCGAGCACCAGTGCGGACACCGCCACCGGGGCGCCCAGCCACCCGAGATGCCTACACATCCCAGGCCAGTCTCACTCCGGAGAAGATCTGGCGCCGGATCGGGTGGTCCCAGTTGCGGAAGCTGGGCCGCACGATCCCGGCTCCCACCGCCCACGCCCCACCGCGCAGTACCCGGTAGTCACCCGCACCGGAGCCGTCGAAGAACGGTTCGCTGTACCGGTCGTAGATCATCGGGGTGAATCCGGGCCAGGGCCGCAACACGGAGCTGGTCCACTCCCACACGTCACCGAGCATCTGTTCGGCCCCATACGCCGACGCGCCGCCGGGGTAGGCACCCACCGGCGCCGGTCGCATGGCGGCACCACCGAGGTTGACCAGATCCGCGGTGGGTTCGGCTGCGCCCCAGGGGAACCGGCGGCGTGCGCCGCGAGCGGGATCCCAGGCGCAGGCCTTTTCCCACTCGATCTCGGTCGGCAGCCGGGCCCCCGCCCACGCCGCGTACGCCTCGGCTTCGAAGAAGCCGACATGCTGGACGGGTTCGTCAGCGGGGATCTCCTCGACGTGCCCGAACCGGGTGCGGGTGCCGTCCGGGTTCCAGAATGCCGGCGCCACCAGCCCTGCCTGCTGCCGGTGCTCCCACCCGCGCGGGGACCACCAGCGCGGCTGGTGGTATCCGCCGTCGTCGATGAACCCACGCCATTCCGCGACGGTGACCGGGACCCGGCCGATCCGGAACGCGTCGACATGGACCGTGTGGGCGGGCCGTTCGTTGTCGAGTGAGTACGGCTCGTCGGATGCGTTGACGCCCAAGGTGAATGACCCGGCCGGTACGGGCACCGAGGTGCCGGCGACGGCGGGGCGGCCGGCGGGCAGGGACGCCCCGGTTCCGAGGATCGGCGGCCCGGCGCGCAGGTTCAGCGCCTGCAGCATGGTTTCGTCGTGCTGATTCTCGTGGGAGACCACCAAACCGAAGCGGAACAGCTCGTCCTCGGTCCGGGCCGCATCGAGCGCATCGAGGGCGCGGTCCCGCACGGTGCGGCAGTACACCCGCGCGTCGGTGGGTGGCAGCAGGGGAAGCCGGACGCGGCTGGCGCGGGAATGCACGAACGCGTCGTAGAGCGCTTCGACGTCGGGGGCCAGCATGCCGGGCCGGTCTGGGTCGCCGTAGCGCAGCAGCCACAGTTCTTCCTGCTGTCCGATGTGGGCGAGGTCCCACACCAGCGGGCTCATCAGCGGGTCGTACTGGCGGTGCAGTTCGGCGTCGTCGAAGTCGACCAGTGCCAGGGTGCGTTCCCTGGCCCTGGTGAGCTCGGCGGCGAGCACCTCAGGTGACGTCACAAACCATCCTTCGCCAAGTGCGTGAGGACCGCGGGGATGCCGTCCGCGAGGACCCGATCGGAGAAGTCGTCGGCCGGGCTGCGGCCGGCCGTGACGTTCCGCAGTAACCGCTGCATCGGTTCGACCAGTTGCTCGGGTGCATGTTCTGCGGCGGCGCCCACACAGCGGACGGCGGCGGCCTGCAGGCGCGGGTCGGCCAGCCCCACCCTGGCGGCCAGATCCCATTCCGTGGCAACAGGTTCGGTGGCCTCGGCGGCGATCTGCGCGGCCGCCGGGTGGTCCATCAGCGTCGCCAGCGTGAAGGCGACCGCCGGCCACACATCGTCGGGCACGCTGTCCAGGTAGCGGATCTCCAGCCACTGCCGGGGCCGCACCGGCGGGAACAGCGTCGTCAGGTGGTAGTCGAGATCCGCGTCGGTGGGCGGCCTGCCACCCAGGGACGCGCGGCCGTCGGCCCAGTCGGCGAACGTCGCCCAGTCCGTCGCGGCCTCGGCCTGGCCGCCGCGGCCCTCGGCGCGCACCAGCATCACCGGGGCGCGTAGGGCATAGCGCGCCCAGTCCGCCCCGGGATCGTCACCGTTCTGGCCGAGCACCGGACCGCAGCGGGCGGCGTCGATCTGACCCCAGACACGCTGCCTGGTGCTGCGCCAGCCGGTGAACTGGCCACCGAGCAGCGGGGAGTTGGCCGACAGGGCGGTCATCACCGGTCCCAACGCATGGGCCAACCGCACCCGGTCGGCCCATTGCTCACGTGGGCCGGCTTCGATGTTCACCTGTATCGAGGCCGTCGAGGTCATCATCTCGGCGCCTGCGGTACCCGATCGGGCGAAGAAGCGCTCCATGGCCTGGTACCGGGCTCCGGGGTGGATGCGCTGTGCGGGGCGCAGCGGGTCCGTGCCCAGCAACACCAGGCCCAGCCCGCGGGCCGCGAACGCGCCCCGCAGCACGTCACGATCTGCGGTGATCGCCGTGATCGCGGCAGACACCCCGGCCGCTGGCGGGCCGGACAGCTCGACCGCACCGCCGGGCTCGACCGTGATGGTGCTGCCGCCCGGTAACGCAGGCACCGACTCGATGGCGTCACCGATCTCATCCCAGCCCGGCCTGCGGGTGGGGTCTCCGACGTCGTAACAATGCGCTTCGAGTTCCAGGCCGACCACACCGACCGGGCCGTCCCGCAGACAGTCCTCGGCGACGCGCGCAGCCATGACGCCGGAAGCGCAGTCGACATCCCACGCAGCGGTGGTCATGCGTGCCGTTCCTCCCCGGTGGTCTGGACGCTAAGGAGCCGTTCTCACTATCTACCCTTTATCTTCCAGAAGGGTCCGACATATTCCCAAGGCTTTTGCGCACAGCTACTGACCCAGCGAGTTCTGCATAGCCCCCGCAAGCACGTTGACCGCGGGCCCGCCGTTCCCAGATTGGCAGACCTTGGCCTGCAGCAAAACATTGTCCCGCAATCTGGTCTGCGTGAAGCACCGCCGGTCGGTGCCGGCTTCCTGCTTGACCCAGACCGCGTCGGCGGGTGCGGCGGGTCCGCCGGTGAAGGTCCACACCTCGGTCACGAAGTTGTCCAGATGCATCGGGGTTGTCTGCCCCGAGCAGCCCACGGTGCGGTCGGTGATGCGGTGAAAGGCCCTGGCGGCGGCGTCAGCGGTGGCGAAGACTCCGACGGCCTGCTTGACCAGGTGCGTGGTGTCGGTCGCCGAGGTCTGCGCCAGCGCGCTGTTGAACGATGCGAGGTCGGGATCGTCGTACACCTCGGGTAGGCCGATGTCGGCCCAGTTGTTGCACGCCGGGTTCTCGACGGAGAACGCCTGGATGGGGTCGGTGAAGTCGGCTCCCCATCCCAGCGGCGCGCCGATGATGTTGGCCACCGAGCCCTTGGGCAGCACCGCGTAGTTGACCACTCCGGGATCGGACGGCCTGGCCCACGCGGGGGCGGCCAGGATGACCGCCGCGCATACCCCGGCCGCAGCTGCTGTCAGGCGCATGGCATCGATCATGCCAGGGCGCAGAGTCCCCTAGAAAAGTGTCTGGGTGCAGTAAGTGCGGGCCGGTGCGGGATACGGCCAGGCGTAGGAGCCGACGACGGCGGGGCAGGCGGACTGGTCGCGGATGTCGAGTCGCTGGGTGATCTGGACGACCAGTGCCGATCCACGGTCGGCGCAGTCGGCCTTCTGTACGACGCCGATCGGCATCTCCATCGTGTAGCAGTGCTGGGCAACGAGATTGGGCACCAGGCACAGCCGGGCGGTGCCCGGTTCGGCCAACTGCGTTGACAGGTGCTGGTATTCGTTGCTCGGGCAGTTGCCGTTGGCGTCGGCGGTGGCACCCACGGTGTAGCTCGGATCGGCGGTGCACGGCGACTTGTCGGCACGGGCCTGCGAATCCGGGGTCGCCGAGGGGATCTGAACGCAATCACCCACCGCGAAGATCGTCGACGTCGCGATGTCGGCGGGCTGACCGCGGAATCCGCAGGAGGACAGGATCGCTGCTAATACCACAACGCCGACCATCAGCACGGTAGGCGACGGTCGGCGTGTCATGGTTAGCGACACTCTCACGAGTCGGCCGCTGCTGCCAAGCGGTCACGGGGATTCTCAGACCCCCGTGACCGTCCTCTTAAGGTCTCAGGGGCGCGGGGCGCCGGGACCCTGCTGTCCTCCCGGTCCGCCGGGGCCCTGCGGCCCACCTTGCTGACCACCCGAGCCGGGGCCGTCGCCGCGCTCTCCCGGGCCGCCCGGACCGCCGCGCTCACCCGGGCCACCCGGGAAGAACATGTGCGGCGGGCCCTCCCGGTGGAACATGCCCGCCTCGTGGTGCGGACCGCCGTGGTGACCACCGTCGGAGGTCTTACCCAGGTAGAACCCGGAGAAGAACACCACGGCGACGATGAAGGTGGCGCCGGCGGCGATACCGACCCAGGCCACCGCCTGGAACAGCTTGTTGTGACGTTTGCGCTCCACGACGACCGGCTCCGCGGGCGAAACGGTCGTCACCGGGGCGACGGGAGTGGTGGGGGTTTCGGCTTCTTCGCTCATGCTTTCCATGATGCCGACGTGCGGCAATGCGCCAGATAGCTCAGCAATATGAATCAGCTGTGAGATGGCGGCACGTCGTCGACCGGTGCGGTTTCCACGAGCAGCGACATCCCGTGGTGCGCGGGCATCTCGACGCCGAAGCTGTGCAGGTCGTCGACCGCGGCGATGACCTTGCCGCTGAACATGTCCGACACCACCGCGCTCGGCGGCAGGTGTTCGGAACGGACGGTGCCCGCGATGTCTTCGTTGGCGAAGTTCAGCACCGTCAACTGCAACTGGTTCGGATCGTCGAGTTGGTGGACCATGACCAGCATGCCGCGCTGGGACACCTCGGGGATGTCGATCTGCCTGCTGGTGGCGATACCGAAGTGCGTGCGTACCTTCAGGATCGCCTGGAGCTGACGCAGGAAGCTGGTCTCGTCGGCGAGTTGCTCCGGTATGGGTCCGTACAGGCTGACGCCGCGGGGCATCCCCGCGCCCGAGTGGGTGGCCTCCGGATTGACGCCCATCAGGTCGTGGGCGGCACGGTGGATCCACCGGGTGTCCCCGCCGCGCAACAACTCTCCGACCTGTTCGGACGGCAGCGTCAGCATTCCGCACAGGTCCCATCCCGACAGCGCGAACACACCAGGCTGCAGGGCGTTGAACATCGCCATCAGCAGATGTGCCCGACGGATGCGGTCGAGATCGCCGATGTCATCGAGATCCGTGACACCCAACGTTGCGGCGATGACCGTAGCCGTCGTGCAGGCGATCCCGTTGGTGGTGAACACCAGGTTGTAGGGCGCGCGCGGGCCGGTGAGCGCCTCGGTGAGGTCGGTCCTCACGGCATGGCCGAGTTCCTCACCGGTGACCTCCTGACCCTTGTAGGTGAAAACGTCGTCGCGGTGCCCGTTGGACCAGTGCACCAGTTCGTAGGTGAGCTCGTCGTGATTCTGCAGCGCATGCACCAGCGAGGCGGGGTCCACATCGGACTCCAGCGTGGTCCGCAGCGTCAGGCGCAGGAATTCGGTGTCCGCGGTGGCCAGCGCGTGCTGGTAGGCCGGCCGATTGATGAAGTCGTAGGACAGATCCGGGCCGGCGACGCTGTTGTCCCGGATGTCGTCGATGGTGAGGTTGAGCTCCTGGAAGGTGAACCCGCCGAGCTTGCGCACCATGCTGCCGATGAACTGATTCGCCGCCTGGGACAGTGGGTGGCCCTCGGACCAGCCCACGTCGTCCTCGGCCGACTTCTCCGCGCCGAGAAAGCCGTTGGCGTCCAGCCGCAATCCGCCGGTCCCCAGGTCCGACAGCGAATGGAGCGCGTCGCCGATCACCAGCCGCATCCCGGCGAAGCTGGGGTCCAGCCAGTTGATGGAGGGCTGACCGTCCTTGAAGTAATGCAGGTAGACCCAGCGCCGCTCGACGCCGTCGACGCCGACGATCGGACGCGTGACACTCCAGTTGGTCTCTTTGATGCCCTCGGCATAGAAGATGACGCGCTGCAGGCGGCCGATGATGTAGCCGGCCTTGTCCAGCCAATCCTCGGTGGCCGCATCGACATTCACCGAATCGGCCCCCGCGGGAACGGCGGGCAGGTTCTCCCAGTCCCGGGAGTCGATCTCGACCATGTGATAGATGCCGGGGTAGTCCGCGTACTTCATCTCGGCGAGCCGGAAGTCGGCGCCCTTACCGGTGTGCCCGGGCACGATGTCGTCGATGATGGTGCCGCCGTACCAGTTGGCCGTCCCGCACATCTCGCGGAACTCTTCCTCGGTCCCGAAGGCGGGGTCGATCTGGGTGCTGATCCGGTCGAAGTGACCGTCCACGCTGGGCGTCAGCTGCCAGCCGGAGATGCCTCCCGCGCGCTTCACCGGCCCCGTGTGGACAGCCTGAATACCTATTTGCGCAAAGGCTTTCCACAATTCCTTATCGGACATTGCCTTGAGGAACGACTCATCGGAACGCGTGATCAAGGACAGTGGATAGGCCGTGAACCACACCGAGGCGGTGTCGACGGCCGAGCGCGGGTTCGGCCGGGCGAAYGGGTTCTGCCACATCGACCCCTGCCCGGAGAACTGCTGGCTGATCTCGTTGGCGTCGGCCAGCATCGACTGTGACAGCAGCCAGGACACGTAAGCGGGGTTCTCCCCCGTCGGCGAACCATCCTGAGCCAGGGACCGCCGCACGAACGGGGTACGCACCCGGGGCCGCGACCGCAAGGTCTTGGGTCGCGCCGGGTGCAGGTACTCGTCGAAGGTGATCTCGGTGGGCTCGTTCGGCTGCTCGTCAGACGAACCAGCGGAAGCAGCGACCGGCTCCGGTGGTTCAGCTGTCTGCGACGACATCTGTCTCCTCCCTCACCTGGCATGACGGTGCTGCCCCGTTGGGCAGTATTACCGGACCCCGCCGTCTTGAAACCTGTGGACGCGCAGGGCTGACGCCGCCTCGATGCTACGCGAACGCCGCCCGCCGCAACGCCTGCGCGCTAACCCGTTGCGGCCCAGGGCTTCAGCGGATTCACCGCGAATTGGATCACCCGGTACGGGGCGTTGTCCGCCGGTGCGGTGTGCCACTGACTGACCAGGACCCGCAGTTCATCGAGCGTCGACGCAGGTGAGATGTAGCCGCCGTACGGCTGGGCCAGGCTGTTGTCCCCCGGTGCAGGCAGATCCTCCGGCGCATCCGGCCACGGCGAGCCGACGGCCACCGTCGTGACCGGCGCGCTGCCGAGGCGGGTGGGGTCGTCGGCTACCCGCACCTCCATGTTGCCGGTGGTGGAGTTGAAGTAGGACAGCACCGTCTTGCCGTCGATCTGGCGCACGCTGAGTTCACCGGTCTGGTCACCCCACAGCGGGGTGGGTGACTGACCCCAGCCCTGGGTCGCCGACCAACCCCGCCACCGGCCCCGGTCGGTGAATTCCTTCGGCGGGACGCGATACAGGTAGGCCGGGCTGCTGCGATCGAAATTGTTGGCCACGATGTACACCCAGCCGGTGGCCGAGTCGTGGGTGGGGACGGGGTCGTAGTATCCGCTGATCTGCGACTGCGCGCCCCCTGCATAGGTGGCGTCGCGCTGCGATTTCGGCACTGTCGGCCAGTTGGGTTGCGCCGCATCCGCTTTCACCAGGCGTGACGATTCGGGTTTGAGGTTGCGCGTGGTGGTGACCAGCAGATAGTTCTCGCGGTTGATCGACACGATGCCGGCAGGCAGCACCGACGCGCCGGGCGGCTTCGGGTCGGCCAGCAGCGGTGTCGACGCGCCGGTGACCCCGGTGACGCGGAGTTCGGTGGCGATCGAGTCGGGGTCGATGTGCAGCGCGACGGGCGAGTACCAATTCCCGAACCCCACCCCCTGGCCGGCGAAGCTGTCACCGCACACCTGCAGCGTCCGGCTGGGGAACTCCATGAACTCACACAGGTCGGTCGCGCCGATACCGTAATCGCCGGTGGCCGTGCCCGTTCCGGCCACCGGGCCGAGGCGGATCACCTGGCCGGGGGCCAGGCCCAGGTCGGCATGCACGGGTGGGGCGCACACCAGCGCCGAGATCGACGTAAGGGCACACACCACTCGCACTCTGGCGCCCACCTGTGCGATTCGGCGCAAGGGGATCAGAGCTGGGCGGCCAGCAGTTCGGCGATCTGAATGGTGTTCAGGGCGGCGCCTTTACGCAGGTTGTCGCCGGAGACGAACAGCGCCAGACCGCGACCGTCCGGCGCCCCGGGATCCTGGCGGATCCGGCCGACCAGTGACTCGTCGGCGCCCGCAGCCGCCAGCGGCGTCGGTACGTCCACCAGCTTCACCCCCGGCGCGCCCGCCAGCAGTTCGCGCGCCTGCGCAGGCGAAAGTGGTTCGGCGAACTCGGCATTGATCGACAGCG
This sequence comes from Mycobacterium sp. P2_H7, assembly GCF_056403275.1. Lineage (NCBI taxonomy): Bacteria > Bacillati > Actinomycetota > Actinomycetes > Mycobacteriales > Mycobacteriaceae > Mycobacterium > Mycobacterium sp. P2_H7. Next base: position 163,726 of record NZ_JBFUFU010000006.1, read on the forward strand.
AGTGCCCGGTGAACACCGGAACCCGCACGCAGGTGCCGGACACCAGCAGCTCCGGGATGCCGAGGATCTTGCGGCTCTCGTTGCGCAGCTTCTGGTCCTCGTCGGTCTCACCCGAACCGTCGTCGACCAGTGCGCCGGCCAGCGGAACCACATTGAACGCAATGGGCGCAACGTATTTCACCGGCGCCGGGAAGTCGACGGCGCGCCCGTGGTGCACCAGTCCCTCGATGCCGCCGATGACGGCGCGCGCCTGGGTGGCCAGTTCTTCGACGCCGGCCAGGCCGGTACCGGACACCGCCTGGTAGCTCGACACGATCAGCCGGGTCAGGCCCGCGGCGTCGTGCAGCGGCTTGAGCACCGGCATCGCGGCCATGGTGGTGCAGTTCGGGTTGGCGATGATGCTTTTGGGAAGGGATCGAGCCCGGTTGGCGACATCTCTGGCGAAGTTGACCTCGCTGACCACCAGCGGGACCTCTGGGTCCTTCCGCCAAGCCGACGAGTTGTCCACGACGACGGCGCCGGCCGCGGCGAACCGCGGCGCCTGCACCCGTGACATGGTGGCGCCCGCGGAGAACAGCGCGATGTCCAGACCGGACGGGTCGGCGGTCTCCGCGTTCTCGACCTCGATCTCCTGGCCGCGGAACGTGAGCTTCTTGCCCTCTGAACGCGGCGACGCGAAGAACCGCACGGAGTCGGCCCGGAAGTCCCGTTCCTCCAGCAGTGCCCGCATCACTTGGCCGACCTGACCGGTCGCACCCACCACACCGATGTTCACCATTTAAATCCCACTCCCCGCGTACACGACAGCTTCCTCGTCGCCACCGAGACCGAAGGCCTCATGCAGCACGGCGACCGCCTTGTCCAACTCGGTGTCCTTGATCAGCACGGAGATCCGGATCTCGGAGGTGGAGATCAGGTCGATGTTGATGCCCGCGTCGGCCAGCGCCTCGCAGAACGTCGCGGTCACCCCGGGGTGGCTGCGCATACCCGCACCGACGAGGGACACCTTGCCGATGTGATCGTCGTAGAGCACGGCGCTGAAGCCGATCTCTTCCTTGAGTGCGGTCAGCTTCTCGACCGCGCCCGGGCCGCTCTCCCGCGAGCAGGTGAAGGTGATGTCGGTCTTGCCGTCCTCGACCTTCGAGATGTTCTGCAGCACCATGTCGATGTTCACATCGGCGTCGGCGACGGCACGAAAAACCTTGGCGGCGTAGCCCGGAACGTCGGGCAGCGCGACCACGGTGACCTTGGCCTCGCTGCGGTCGTGGGCAACTCCGGTCAGGATGGCGTCTTCCATGGGGATGTCCTCGATCGATCCTTTGACGATGGTTCCTGGCTTGTCCGAATACGACGAACGGACGTGAATCGGCACGTTGTAGCGGCGGGCGTATTCGACGCACCGCAACATCAGCACCTTGGCGCCTGCCGCGGCCATCTCCAGCATCTCCTCGAAGGAGACGGTGTCCAGATGCTTGGCGTTCGGCACGATGCGCGGGTCGGCGGTGAAGATGCCGTCGACGTCGGTGTAGATCTCGCAGACGTCGGCGTGCAAGGCGGCCGCCAGCGCGACGGCCGTGGTGTCGCTACCGCCGCGGCCCAGGGTGGTGACGTCCTTGCTGTCCTGGCTGACGCCCTGGAAGCCGGCGACCAGGACGATCTTGCCCTCGTCCAGGGCTTCACGCAGTCGCGTCGGGGTGACGTCGATGATCTTGGCGTTGCCGTGGGTGCCCGTGGTCACGACGCCGGCCTGCGAACCGGTGAACGACCGGGCCTGCGCGCCGAGCGACTCGATGGCCATGGCGACCAGCGCGTTGGAGATGCGCTCACCGGCGGTCAGCAGCATGTCCATCTCGCGGGCGGGCGGCGCCGGGGACACCTGGCGGGCCAGATCGAGCAGGTCATCGGTGGTGTCACCCATCGCGGAGACGACGACGACGACGTCGTTGCCGGCCTTCTTGGTTTCCACGATGCGCTCGGCGACGCGCCGAATCCGATCGGCGTCTGCCACCGATGATCCGCCGTATTTCTGCACGACGAGCGCCACTGTGTACCTCTCAACCGCCGGGAATGTCCACCCAAGGATAAAGGGTCGGCGCGATGGTTTTTACCCCTCCACCTGCCGGTAGCTTCAATAGTCATGAGTGATCGGTTCGCACGGACCAGTGTGCCCATCCATCCGCCGATCGCAGCCCGCTGGAGCCCGCGGGCATTCGATGCGAACGCGGTGCTCAGCCACGACGAGCTGACCGCCCTGTTGGAGGCCGCGCGCTGGTCGGCCACGTGGGGGCATCGCGAGCCGGTGCGCTACGTCGTCGGCATCCGCGGGGACGAGACGGGGACCAAGCTCGCGGACCTGCTCAAGCGGGGCAACAGCTACGCCCGCGCGGCGGGCGCGCTGATCCTGGTGTGCGCCGACGACGGGGAGGACGACCGCACGGCCCGCTATGCCGCCGTCGACGTCGGCGCGGCGATCGCTTCGCTGTCCATCGAGGCGGTCGCCCGCGGACTGATCGCGCATCCGATGGCGGGTTTCGACACCGACGGCGCGCAACAGGTCTTCGGTCTTGCAGGAGGGCTACGACCGTTCGCGATCGTCGCGGTCGGATCACTCGGTGACTACGCGCAGGCCGACGAGGCGATCGTGGAACGCGACAGCAGGCCGCGGGAACGGCTACCGCTGGAGCAGATCGTACTCAACTGGCCGCTCAGAGGGTGAACCATGCGGTGCCGTCGGAGACCAGGTCGATGACAGCACCGCGGCCGAGATCGACGTGGTCGAGCTCGTCGATCTTACCGTCTGGCGGGCTCACCCGCACGGTCCCGGCCACCGTGTTCTTGACGGTGTACCGGCCGGGACGACCCGACGGCAGCCACACCCGGGTGGCGCCGGCCAGCAGGTAGACGCCTTCCTCGCCCAGTGTCACGTCCGCGTCGGTCACGGTGAAAACGGCCGTTCGGTTCGCCGACGTGTTGCCGGCGATGCCGACGTGCTCACCCGCGGCGCGCACCGCGGCGACGGTGAAACCCCGGTTGTCCCACTGGTTTCCGGTGATCGCCAAGATGTCCACGAATTCCGCGTCGACGGCGTGCGACCACCCCGCGTCGTCGTCGGTGCAGGCGATGAAGTTACCGGTGATGCCGAACCCGGAGGTGCGGTGTTGCGCATCGCGCGAGTAGATCCCGATGGCCGGCCAGCGGCCGGCCTCCTCCTTGCCGCCGTTGGTGATGTTGTTGCCGACGATCTGCACCTGGGGCGCATCCTCGGCCAGCCAGTCCGGCATCGTGTAGATGATCGCCTCGCGGTGCGCGCCTTCGCAGATGTTGCCGATGATCGTCAGTGACTTGTTGCCGCGCAGTTCGATGTTGTGGCGCGGGGACCCGTTGAGGTGATTGGCCAGGATCCGCACCGGACCCGCCTCCACCGAGAGGTTCGGGCCGGTCGAGCCGACGTTGTTGTTGACGATCCACGAGTCGTAGAACCGGTAGGTGGTGTGGATGCCGGTGCCGTCACACTGCTCGACGAAGTTGTCGTCGATCCAGTTGAGCAAGCCGATGATGTTGGGGTTCAACGAGATTCCGAACCCCTGCCAGCGGCGCACCCAGCAGTGCCGCAGGTAGCTCTTGTCCAGATCGACGACGACACCCGCGCCGCCGTGGCCGCCCGCATCGATCGTCAGGTTCTCGATGCGGCACTCGGTCCACTTGCCGGTGATCACGGTCGACGGTCCGGTGGCCAGCAGAGTGGAGGCGCGGTCGTCGTCGCCGACGAGGAACACCTTCGCGAAGTCGCCGGACAGGGCGGCCGCCAGGGCGTAGGTGCCGGCGGGCAGGAACACCGTGCCGCCACCCCCGTCGTGCGCGGCCTGCAGAGCGGCCGTGATGGCCGGGTGGTCGTCGGTCCTGCCGTCCGCCGCAGCGCCGTACGCGCTGATATCGATCACCGCCATGCGTTCACGATATGGGCGGTCCAGCCGTAACGCGGCCGCAACAACAGGAACCTGTCCACGTAACAGAAACATCGTCTACTGCCAGTGATCGGCCAGGCGGCCGCACCCCCTCAGGAGATGCTTATGGATACCGGAACCACCGCGTTCATGCTGTGTTGCATCATCGGCCTCACGATGATGATCCCCGGACTGGCGCTGTTCTACGGCGGCATGGTCTCGGTGAAGAGCTCGACCAACATGATGATGATGACCTTCGGCGCAGTGGCACTGGTCGGTGTGCTGTGGGTGCTGTTCGGGTTCTCGATGACGTTCGGGACCTCGATGGGCGGATTCGTCGGCAACATCACCGAGTTCTTCGGCATGAAAGACCTCTTGGAGTCGCAGACCACCATCTCGGGCCTGCCGGTGAGCCTGTTCGCGTTGTTCCAGGCCCTGTTCGCGGCCATCACCGTCGCCCTGATCTCCGGCGCCGCCGCGGACCGGATGAAGTTCGGCGCCTGGATGGTCTTCGCCGGCCTGTGGGCCGTGCTGGTGTACTTCCCCGTCGCGCACTGGGTGTTCGCGTTCGACGGTGTCGTCACCGAGAACTCGGTCGGTGGCTGGATCGCCAACAACCTCAAGGCAATCGACTTCGCCGGTGGCACCGCGGTGCACATCAACGCCGGCGCGGCGGCCCTGGCCGTCGCGATCGTGCTCGGTAAGGCCGCCAACTGGGGCCAGCTGCGTAAGCCCCACAACGTGCCGCTGACCCTGCTGGGCGCCGGACTGCTCTGGGCCGGCTGGTACGCGTTCAACGGTGGGTCGGCGCTGGCCGCGGGCAACTCGGCGGCGATCGTCATGGTCACCACGTTCGTCGCGACCTGCGCGGCGACGCTGGCCTGGCTGGCGGTGGAGAAGTTCAAGGACGGTCACGTCACCGGTGTCGGCGCGGCAGCAGGCGCCATCACCGGCCTGGTCGCCATCACCCCCGCCTGCGGTGCGGTCACCCCGGTCGGCGCGATCATCCTCGGCCTGGTGGCCGGCGCGATCTGCCCGTTCGCCGTCAGCCTCAAGAACAAGTTCGGCTACGACGACTCCCTCGACGTGGTCGGCGTCCACCTCGTCGGCGGCATCATCGGAACGCTGATGATCGGTTTCCTGGCCAGCGACAGCATGCCCAATGCCACCAACGGCCTGTTCTACGGCGGCGGGTTCGACCAGCTGTGGCGCCAGGCCGTCGCGGCCGGTGCGGTGGTCATCTACTCGTTCGTGATCGCCTACATCATCGCGTTCGCCCTGAAGAAGACGATCGGCATCCGTATCTCGCCCGAAGAGGAGGAGAAGGGCATCGACACCCACGTCCACCGGGACGCGGCGTACGAGCTCGCACCCGCGTAGATCCGACCCGGCCCGGCCGGCGCAGCGTTCTGCGCCGGCSGGTCACCGGGCTTTCTTTGGCCCATTCGAGTTTCACCGTACGATACTCTGGTTCACATTAGGAGACTGACATGCCGCCTGACCTCGGCACCCTCGCCACCCGGTCCGACACCAAATTCGTCCTCGCGCTGTTCGTCGACCTGCGCGGAAAGCCTTGCGCCAAACTGGTTCCCGTCGAGGCGATCGACCAGCTGGCCACCGAGGGAGTCGGCTTCGCCGGCTACGCCGTCGGCGCCATGGGCCAGGAACCCAAAGACCCCGACCTGGTCGCGATCCCCGACCCGGCGTCCTTCACCCCGATCCCGTTCATCAAAGAGGGCCTGGCCCTGGTGCACTGCGACCCTCACGTGGAAGGCAAGCCGTGGCCGTATGCGCCGCGGGTCATTCTCAAGAGCCTCATCCAGCAGACCGCCGACGCCGGTTTCGAGCCGTGGGTCGGTGCCGAGGTGGAGTACTTCCTGCTGCGCCGCGACGCCGGCGGCAACCTGGTCACGGCCGACGCCGACGACAATGCCGCCCAACCCTGTTACGACGCACGGGGTGTCACCCGGATGTATGACCACCTCACCGCGATCTCCACGGCGATGAACGCGCTGGGCTGGTCCAACTACGCCAACGACCACGAAGACGGTAACGGGCAGTTCGAGCAGAACTTCGCGTTCGCCGATGCGCTGACCACCGCCGACCGAGTGATCACCCTGCGCTATCTGCTGTCGATGATCGCCGCCGAACGCGGCATGGTCGCCACGTTCATGCCCAAGCCCTTCGGTGATCGGACCGGAAACGGCCTGCACCTGCACATGTCGCTCACCAGCGCGGGCACCCCGGTGTTCCCCGCCGACTCCGAGGCTCCCGACGCACGCGGCCTCGGCCTGTCCGAGACCGCCTACGGATTCATCGGCGGTGTCCTGGACCACGCCTGCGCACTACAAGCCGTCGTCGCCCCAACCGTCAACTCTTACAAGAGGACCGGGGCCACCACCACCGCGTCGGGGGCCTCGTGGGCGCCACGCAAACCGAGCTATGGCGGCAACGATCGCACCCACTACATCCGGGTGCCGGACAACCAGCGGGTCGAACTGCGCGGCGGCGACGGCTCGGCCAATCCGTACCTGGCCATCGCGGCCGCGCTCGGGGCCGGCATCGACGGGATCAAACGCAGCCTCGACCCCGGTGACGTCGGGGCGCAGGGTCCGGCGACCTTGCCGCCCACCTTGCTGCACGCCATCGACGAACTCCAGGCCGACCCGGTGATCACCGGCGTACTCGACGCCGCAGGGGACGGCGTCTCGTCCTACTTCGCCGGTGTCAAACGTGACGAGTTCTTCGCCTACCACGGCACCGTGTCGCCGTGGGAAGTCGACCAATACCTGACCGCTTTCTAGAAAGGGACACCATGTGCGGGATCGTGGGGTTGCACCTGCGCACACCGGAGCTCTACCCCCGGCTGGGCGAACTGCTCACCGGAATGCTCTGTGAAATGTCGGACCGCGGTTCGGATTCGGCCGGGGTGGCCGTCTACGGCGACCCGGTCTGGTCACCGCCGGGCCGCGGTGCCGTGTCGGTCACCGATATCGCTGCGGCACCCGCCCTCGGACCGGATGTGACGGTGGTACAGGTCGATTCGACCTATGTCCTGACCGCCGACACCCCGTCGGAGGAACTGCTCGCGCGGGTGCGGGCGGCCTGCCCGGACGCGCTGATCTCCGGATTCGGTGCAGATCTGGCCGTGCTCAAGGGAGTCGGTGATCCGCGGGCCCTGACCGAGGGCTGGGGGCTGGCCAAGGCTCAGGGCTGGCAGGGCGTCGGGCATACCCGGATGGCCACCGAGTCGGCGGTGACCCCGTCGGGCTGCCATCCGTACACCGTCGGTCCGCAGCAATGCCTGGTGCACAATGGTTCCTTCGCCAATCACGCCACCATCCGGCGCGAACTGCGCAGGGCGGGTGTGCACTTCGACAGCGAAAACGACACCGAAGTGGGCGCGAGGTTCGTCGCGAAACAACTGGCCGACGGGCGCGACGTGGAGAGCGCGCTCAAGGAGCTGTGCGCCACCTTTGATGGCTTCTACACGCTGCTGGTGTCCGATCGTGATTCGTTCGCGGTGGTGCGGGACGCCATCGCCTGCAAGCCGGCGGTGATCGCCGAGACATCCGACTGGGTGGCGATGGCCAGCGAGTACCGCGCGCTGGCCGGGCTGCCCGGCGTCGACGAAGCCAAGATCTGGGAACCGGAACCGGAGGTTGTGTACGCATGGACCAGATGACCGTGACGCAATTCGATGTACGCACCACGCCGTTGCGTGAGGTGAACTCGACTCTGCACCAACCGGATGTCAACGGCGAGTTCGTCATCGCCCACCCGGACGGCGCACACAACGTCGCCGTCGGACTCAACGCGCCGGTGCGGGTGAGCATCGAGGGGCACGTCGGGTACTACGCCGCGGGCATGAACCAGCTCGCCGACGTCGTCATCGCGGGCAACGCCGGCACCGGCGTGGGCGAGAACATGATGAGCGGCACCGTGCGGGTCACGGGCAATGCCTCACAGTCGGCCGGTGCCACCGCGCACGGCGGGCTGCTGGTCATCGAGGGTGACGCGGCGGCACGCTGCGGGATCTCGATGAAGGGCGTCGACATCGTGGTCGGCGGCAGCATCGGCCACATGAGTGCCTTCATGGCCCAGGCCGGGCGCCTCGTCGTACGCGGCGATGCCGGTGAGGCACTGGGTGATTCGATCTACGAGGCACGGCTCTACGTGCGCGGCGAGGTCGCCTCCCTCGGCGCGGACTGCGTGGCCAAGCCGATGCGTCCCGAACACCACACGGAACTGGCCGAACTGCTGGCCGCGGCCGGCTACACCGATGACACCGCGGAGTACACCCGGTACGGATCGGCCCGAAACCTCTATCACTTCCACGTCGACAACTCTGCGAGCTACTGACATGACTTCTGTAGACGACCGGGCCCGGCTGGGCCTGCGTGAATCCGCCACCTTCGACCGCCCCACCATCGCCGCGATCCAGCGGGCTGCGGAGACGGGGATCTACGACATCCGCGGCTGGGGCGCCAAACGCGCCCTGCCGCATTTCGACGACCTGCTGTTCCTGGGCGCGTCGATGTCGCGCTACCCGCTGGAAGGGTACCGCGAGCGCTGCGGCACCGATGTCGTGCTCGGCGACCGGCATGCCAAACACCCACTGCACCTGGATATCCCGGTCACCATTGCGGGCATGAGCTTCGGCGCGCTGTCCGGGCCTGCCAAGGAGGCACTGGGCCGCGGCGCCAGCGCGGCCGGCACCTCCACCACCACCGGGGACGGCGGCATGACCCCCGAAGAACGCGGACAATCGAAGAACCTGGTGTACCAGTACCTTCCGTCGCGGTACGGGATGAATCCCGACGACCTGCGCAAGGCCGATGCCATCGAAGTGGTACTCGGCCAGGGCGCCAAGCCCGGTGGCGGCGGAATGCTGTTGGGGCAGAAGATCTCCCCGCGAGTCGCCGGGATGCGCACCCTGCCCGAGGGCATCGACCAGCGCAGCGCCTGCAGGCACCCGGACTGGACCGGACCCGATGACCTGACCATCAAGATCAACGAGCTGCGTGAGATCACCGACTGGGAGAAGCCGATCTACGTCAAGGTCGGGGCCACCCGCACCTATTACGACGTCAAGCTCGCCGTGCATGCAGGTGCCGACGTGGTGGTGGTCGACGGGATGCAGGGCGGCACCGCCGCGACGCAGGATGTGTTCATCGAGCACGTCGGCATCCCGACGCTGGCCGCTGTGCCGCAGGCAGTCCAAGCCCTGCAAGAACTCGACGTCCACCGGAAAGTTCAACTCATCGTGTCCGGCGGCATCCGCTCCGGTGCCGACGTCGCCAAGGCCCTGGCGTTGGGCGCCGACGCGGTGGCCATCGGCACGGCTGCACTGATCGCCCTGGGCGACAACCATCCCCGCTACGCCGCCGAGTACGAAAAGCTCGGCAGCGCAGCCGGTTTCTACGACGACTTCCAGGACGGCCGCGACCCCGCAGGCATCAGCACCCAGGACCCCGACCTGGCGGCGCGGTTCGACCCGATCGAGGGGGGCCGGCGGCTGGCCAACTACCTGCGGGTGCTCACCATGGAGGCCCAGACCATCGCCCGCGCCTGCGGTAAGGCGCACGTCACCCACCTCGAGCCCGAGGACCTGGTGGCCGTCACCATCGAAGCGGCCGCCATGGCCAGGGTGCCGCTGGCCGGCACGAACTGGATTCCCGGGACATGACCACCGCAGAGGTCGTGATCATCGGCGGCGGCTTGGAAGGCGCCGCGGCAGCCTGGGCCCTGAGCGGGCGCGGGATCAGCGATGTCTTTGTCGCCGAACGCAATACCGTCGGGTCCGGGATGACCGGTAAGTCCAGCGGTATCGTGCGGTGCCACTACGGCGTCAGCTCGCTGGCGGCGATGGCAGCGGTGGGACTGGAGGTTTTCGAGCAGGCGCAGGATATCTTCGGGACTGACATCGGCTTCCGGCAGACCGGTTACGTCGTCGGCGTCGGTGAACACAACGTGGACAGCATGCGCAGAAGCCTGGCTGCCCAACGTGAAGTCGGCGTGCAGACCGAGGAGATCGACGCGACCGAGGTCGCCGCGATGTGGCCGTGGGCCGACCTGGAACCGTTCGCTGCCTTCGGCTGGGAGGCCCGGGGCGGCTACGGCGACGCTTATCAGACCGCGCAGGCCTTCTCGGTGTCTGCGCGCGCGGCCGGGGTACGGGTCCGGCAGGGCACCGAGGTCACCGGGCTGATCATCCACGGCGACAAGGTCACCGGGGTGCGCCTGGCCGACGGCACGGAGGTGTCGGCAGGCACGGTCGTCGTCGCCACCGGGGTGTGGACCCGACCGTTCCTGGCACCCTACGGCGTCGACGTGCCCATCGAGGTGCACCGCGAACAGATCATGATGATCAAACCCGGCGTGGATGTCGGGCTGGTGCCGGTGTTCTCCGATCTGGTTTCCCTGCAATACATCCGGCCCGAACCGAACGGTGAGCTGCTGTTCGGGAACTCCGATCTGGTCGCGCTGGACATCGCAGATCCCGACGCGTACTCCAACCGCGCCGACGACGCGTTTGTCGACCTCACCGTCGACAAGATCAGCACCCGCTTCCCCGGGCTCACCGACGCCGCCATCGCCGGCAGCTATGCGGGTTGTTACGACGTCACGCCGGACTGGAATCCGGTGATCTCCCCCACGGGCATCGACGGGCTCATCGTGGCGGCCGGGTTCAGCGGTCACGGCTTCAAGATCGCCCCTGCCGTCGGTCGCCTCGTCGCTGATCTGGTCGTGGATGGGCGCAGCGCGGACCCGCGGATCCCGGAGGCCGATTTCCGGTTGTCCCGGTTCGCCGAGGAAGATCTACTCAGGAGCCCGTACCCGTACGTCGGTGCGGGCGAGATGCGGTAGGACAGGAGTGCCCAGGTGAGCGACCTTCCCCTGCTTCGCAATTCCGGCACGGCGCGGGACCGGGATCCGCAGGCGCCGGCCGACGACCTCGAGTTCGAGGCGGCGATCGGCCGCAATGTGCGCCAGTTGCGGCTGGCGCAGGGACTCACCGTCGCGGAGATGGCCGCGCGCGTCGGGATCTCCAAGGCGATGCTGTCCAAGATCGAGAACGCCCAGACATCCTGCAGCCTGTCCACGCTGGCATTGCTGGCCAAGGGCCTGGATGTGCCGGTGACCAGTCTGTTCCGCGGTGCCGACGTGGAACGCCCGGCCGCGTTCGTGAAATCGGGCACCGGGGCGCGCATCGTGCGTAACGGGACGAAGGAGGGGCACGAGTATCAGCTGTTGAGCTCGCTGCGCGGCGAGCACAAACGCCTGGAATGTCTGCACGTGACGCTGACCGAGAAGAGCCGTACCTATCCCCTGTTCCAGCATCCGGGCACCGAGTTCATCTTCATGCTCGAGGGTGTCATGGACTACAGCCACAGCCGGTCGGTGTACCGGTTGAGTCCCGGTGACTCGCTGCAGATGGACGGCGAAGGGGCGCACGGGCCGGTGGATCTGGTGCAGGTGCCGATCCGGTTTCTGTCGGTGATCGCGTTTCCGGATACCCAGGTGTGACTACTGCCCCTGGTAGGCGACGTGGGCGGTGCTCGAGGTCTCCAGACCGGACACTCCACCCGCGGCGCCGAAGAGACCGAGGGCGGCCACACCGAGAACGCCGGCGGCCAGGATGGGGGCGGCGAGGGCCTTGGCGATTTTGTTCATCATTCGAGTTCCTTTGTCTGCGTGTGCTGTTGACACAGACATTGCCGCGCATGTGACCGTCGGCCTGTCGGGTGACCGGTGGATGATCCGGACGAATCCGTCGTCCCCCGATCGGGGGAATCAGCCGAAGAGCTTGCCCGCGGCCACCGCGATGTCGCCGATGGTGTCGCATCGCGCCGGGACGCTCTCCACCATGACGGACGGGCGGATCACCACATCGGAGGGTCGTTGGTAGTCGCCACCGAGCAGCTTCCGGCGCATCGGAGCACCGACGAAGACGCTCGCCGCACAGAACTGGGTGTCGACGAACACGTCGACCCCGTCTCGGCTGTGCTGCGACCGGGTGTCGGTGTCCGGCTCGAACAGCTGCGGCGCCAAGGTGAGACGAACCGCCGTGCCATCGGTCAGCGTGACGGCACACAGGTGCGGCCGGGTCGCGCCGACATCCCACCGAGCCCCCGGCATCACCTGCAGGATCTCGCAGGGATCGCGCTCGGCGAGCGCGACCGGATAGGCCGACACACCGTCGCGGATGGGCGGCCGGTTCGCGTCCAGGATCGGCGCGGCCGACCGTCCGACCTGATCGGCGAACGCACAGGCCTGGTCGGTGATCGGAGAGATCCGGACCACCGGCTGCACCGGACCGGGCAGCGGCGGGGCGCCGGGCAGGCGGGTGAGCAACAGCGGCGCCACGTACTGGCATGCCGCCTGGTCCAAAGTGCCCAACTCGACCTCGACACTGAGATAGCGGCGGGCGCTGTCACCGGCCACCTTGATGTCCACATCGCATTCGCCGAATGCGAACATCGTTCCGACAGAACCGATTTCACCTACCCGGGCCAGCGCGGCGCGGGTCAGCAGGTCACACGGGTCGACGCGGCGCAGGGCCCGCAGATACGCGAGCCGGTGGCGTTGAGTCGGGCTGACCTGCTGACCGTAGGTGGGCACCGGGCCGGCGAAGAAGAAGGCAGGGTCGGGTGCCGCGGCGTGTGGTGTGACATCGAGGGCGCGGGCACATCCGGGGAGGCCCAGTGCCATCACCAGGAACAGGACCAGCACTGACAGCACAGAGCGGGGTTTTGGCGCCACAGCTATGCGGAGTACAGTAACCCACGTGCAGCGGGTGCTCCTTCTCGGACGCCGCGACGGGGTCTGACCAGACCGGCAACCCGTCGCGGGTGTTTGGTGATGCGCCGGTCTGAAATCCACGGGATTGATCCCAAAGACTCCGGAGCAGACATCATGAACAGCCCAGACGCTTACTCTTCCGCCCGCACCATCTCCACGCCCGCCGGTCCGCGCCGCGACGGCCAGCCCGCCTGGAACACCCAGCGCGCCTCCTCGATGCCCGTCAGCCGATATCGCACCTTCGCCGCCGAGGTCGAAGATGTCGCCCTGGCCGACCGCACCTGGCCCGACAAGGTCATCACTCACGCCCCCGGTTGGTGTGCGGTGGACCTGCGCGACGGCAATCAGGCCCTGATCGACCCCATGAGCCCGGAGCGCAAGCGCCGGATGTTCGACCTGCTGGTGCGGATGGGCTACAAGGAGATCGAAGTAGGTTTCCCGTCGGCCAGCCAGACCGACTTCGACTTCGTCCGCGAGATCATCGAACAGGGCGCCATCCCCGCGGATGTCACCATCCAGGTGCTGACCCAGTGCCGGCAGGAGCTGATCGAGCGCACTTTCGAGGCGTGTGCGGGTGCCCCGCAGGTCATCGTGCACTTCTACAACTCGACGTCGATACTGCAGCGCCGCGTGGTGTTCCGTGCCGACCGCGACGCCGTCAAGAAGATCGCCACCGACGGTGCCACGATGTGCGTCGGCGAGGCCGCCAAATACCCCGAGACCAACTGGCGTTTCGAGTACTCCCCGGAGTCCTACACGGGCACCGAACTGGAGTACGCCGTGGATGTCTGCAACGCGGTGGCCGACATCGTCAAGCCCACCCCGGAGTGGCCGCTGATCGTCAACCTGCCCGCCACCGTCGAGATGGCCACCCCGAACGTCTACGCGGACTCCATCGAGTGGATGAATCGCCACCTGGCCCCGCGGGACTCCATCATTCTGAGCCTGCACCCGCACAATGACCGCGGAACCGGTGTCGCCGCAGCCGAATTGGGCTATCAGGCCGGCGCGGACCGGATCGAGGGCTGCCTGTTCGGCAACGGTGAGCGCACCGGCAACGTCTGCCTGGTGACCCTGGGCCTGAACCTGTTCTCCCGCGGGGTGGATCCGCAGATCGACTTCTCCAACATCGACGAGATCCGCCGCACGGTCGAGTACTGCAACCAGCTGCCCGTACACGAGCGCCACCCCTACGGCGGCGACCTGGTGTACACCGCCTTCTCCGGCAGCCACCAGGACGCCATCAACAAGGGCCTGGACGCTATGAAGATCTCGGCCGACGAGCAGGACGCCGACATCGACGACATCCTGTGGCAGGTGCCCTACCTGCCCATCGACCCCAAGGATGTCGGGCGCACCTACGAGGCCGTCATCCGGGTCAACTCGCAGTCCGGCAAGGGTGGCGTGGCCTACATCCTGAAAGCCGATCACGGCCTGGTGCTGCCGCGCCGGCTGCAGGTCGAGTTCTCGAAGGCCATCCAGGCGATCACCGACGGTGAAGGCGGCGAGGTGTCGCCGAAGGCCATCTGGGATGTCTTCGCCGACGAGTACCTGGCACCGATCACCCCGCTGGAGCGGATCCGGCAGAAGGTGGACGCCGCCGAGGTCGACGGCGGCACCGACACCATCACCGCGACGGTGTTGATCAACGGGGAAGAGCGCGAGATCGTCGGCGCCGGGAACGGCCCGCTGGCCGCGTTCTGCGATGCCCTGGGCGCCATCGGTTTCGACGTCAACGTGCTGGACTACTCGGAGCACGCCATGTCCTCCGGCGAGGAGGCACAGGCCGCCGCCTACGTGGAGGCCTCGATCGCCGGCAAGACGGTGTGGGGCGTGGGCATCGCGACGTCGATCACCACGGCGTCACTGCGTGCGGTGGTCTCCGCGGTGAACCGGGCGGCCCGCGGCTAACCGCGGTCGGGGCGCGTGGCCCGGTAGAACGCCACCGGACCGAACAGCCGCAGGCGGTGCGACGGGAACGTCACGCAGTCGAAGCCGGTGCTGCGCAGCAGTCCCGGAAGCCGGTCCGGCAGGTGATGTCCGCCGACGACGTCGACGATGTGCAGGCTGCCGCCTGGGCACAACACCCGGAAAGCCTCGGCCACCGCGGTGTTGAGAACCTCCGGGTCCAGGTGGTGCAACATCATCGAGGACAGCACCCGATCGAACGTGGCGTCCGCGCAGGGCAACTCCTGCGCGTACCCGCGCTCGAACGTGACTTCCGGGGATTTCCTGAGCGCCCTGGCCAGTGCCCTGGGATCTGGATCGATCCCGGTCACCTGGGCGGTGGGTGCGGCGCGTCGTACCCTTGCGGTGAGATTTCCTGTACCGCAGCCGATTTCGAGCACCCGGACCCCGTCGAACAGTTCGGCCTGCGCCACCAGCGCATCGTAGGCCGGCGGCATACCGAGCACACGGGTGAGCAGGTCGTAGCCCGGCAACAGCAGATCGTGGCCGGCCGCGGGAATGTAGTCGTGGGTAGCGCGCCGGGACCATGACACCGGAGGCGGATGATCTTTTGTCATGTCTTCAGCATGCCGCCATCGTGAACTGCGGTGTTGGGTGATCTTGGGCAGTTTCAGGACTATCTTCGGTTCATGACGTCATCGGTCCGGCCGGCCCGGCACCGCGACGGTGTCCCGGTCTACGAGTACTCGACGGCCGCGCACACCGAACCCGTCGCCGTGGTCCGGCTGTCGTCGCCCGACACCCTGTTCGAGAAGCGCCGTCACATCCACGACTTCCCGCTGCTCACGTACCTGAGCGATAGCGGCTCGGTCTACGTCGTCGCCGCGGGCGAACCGATCGAGCCGGTCTTGGTCCAGGGCCGCCTCGACGCCATCGCCGTATTCTTCGACCCGGCCGCCCTCGGCGACGGCACGCGCTCGCCGTTGCCGACCTGGCGCAGCCATCCCCTGCTGTTCCCGTTTCTACACGGCGGCACGGGCGGACTTCTACACCTGCAGGTACCGCCTGATCGGAAGATGTTCTGGGTCAACGCCATCGACGCGGTCGAAGCGGAGTTGTCCACCCGCAGAGAAGGTTACCGGCAAGCCGCGCTCGCCCATCTGACCCTGTTGCTGATCGATCTGGCCCGCATGACCGACGATGTGGCCACGGATCTTCGGCGCAGTGGCGAGCCGTTGATCGCCGAGGTGTTCGCCCTGATCGAGCGCCGCATGGGCGAGCCACTGTCCCTGCGCGACGTGGCCGCCGAACTCGGGTTGACTCCCGGACATCTGACCACCGTGGTACGCCGGCGCACCGGGCGCACGGTGCAGGAGTGGATCGTCGAACGACGGATGACCGAAGCCCGCGCCCTGCTCGACGGGACCGGGCTGTCGGTCGCCGAGATCGCCCTCCGCATCGGGATCGGCGACCCCGCCTATTTCGCCCGAGTCTTCCGTCGCCACCACGGCCAGTCGCCACGGCGTTGGCGAGCCTTGCCCGACCACCAAATGTAGGGGCCCGGGTACGTCGGCGCCACTGCCCGTTGTGCCACGCCGCGACCTCTGCCGAAACCCGATTGCCCGGCAAGAGCTTTCGGCTCCGCTGGGGCCAGTAACGGGTCAGTGCGCAATGCATAACGACTTGATGCACTTGCGTACACAACGATACAAACGCTGGTACCAATTGCTGTAGCAACAAGCTGGATGGAGATCGGTATGCGATGGCATTGTCCGCCGGCACCGCGCGTCGAGACACCGGCGCCGGTCCGCATAGGTTCTGACCTGCAATGTCAGCGCCCACAGGCGGACTCCGGGCACGCCGGATGCCAACGGATCCCCGGTTCGGCACCGCGCGGCGTCAGATCGCGCAGCAAATGACATTACTTAGCCAGGCGGACGACACGTCCGGTGCCGACTACTCCGAGAGAGTCAGCGCACTCACCGACGCGATGTCCCGCCTCAGTTTCGATCCCTACGTCGACATCGACTGGGACGCACCAGAGAACGCCGTAGACGCGAATGATCCACGCTGGCAACTGGATCCGAGTGTGGCTCCGATCGCGGCAACGCGATGGCATGACGAACAGTCGCTGCAGCGCCGTACCGACATGGGCCGCTGGATGACCGCGAACATGCTCAAGGTCACCCTTCAGTTCGAGATGATGCTGATCCGTGGAGTGGTGCACTACGCCGGCTCACTGCCGAACGGCGCCAACATCTTCCGGTATCTGCTCCATGAACTGTCCGACGAGTGTCATCACATCCAGATGTTCCAGGAGTTCGTCAACCGCACGGGCGACGACGTTCCCGGTATGCGCCGCGCATCACGGATCATCGGGCCGATCTTCGCCTTCATCGGCGGCTACGCCAACATCTTCCTCTTCATCGGTGTGCTGTGCGGCGAACAGCCACTGCATTTCCAGCAGACGCTGCAGCATCGGGGCGCGGCGCAGGTGACCCCACTGCTCAACCGCATCACCTCGATTCACCTGGCCGAAGAAGCACGGCACATCACTTTCGCCGACATCCATCTGACGCAGCGCATCAAGAGCGCCGGGCGCCTGCGCCGAGCGTTCTACGCCATCACCTTTCCGTTCTTCCTGCGCTGGCTGATCGGCGAGATGCTGACTCCGCCAAGAGCATTCGTCCGCGAGTTCGGGATTCCGCGCCGGGTGTTCAAATCTGCGTACTGGCGCAGCGACTACTCACGCAAGCTGATGGCGGAATCCGCGTCCGACGTTCGCCGCCTCGCCGACGAACTCGGCCTGCGCACGACATGGTCGCGCTGGATCTGGCGGCTGTTGGGCATCGACGGGCGCATGCCGCGCTACCGCGGCGAACCGGATCGCAGGCCTGCGATCACCCTGGTCGACGAGCGTCGAGGGGTGGTCTGGGCCCGCTTCACGGCCGCGGTGCTGATGGCGGGGGTGGCCCTGCTCGCCACCCCGGACGGACTACGCATCATCGCCGTCGCCGCCGCGGGGACGGCCACCTGGGCGGTCTACCACACACTGCGGGAGCGACGAGGCGGCGTCGTGGGTAACCAGCCCTTCGAATGGCCGAGGTTTCTGGTCTGGGTTGCGTTGTGCGTCACCATGATTCCCGCCGGCGGCTTGATCGGCCTCGCCCTGGTGGTGCTCATGATCCTTGCGCTCGCCGAATGGACACCCACCGCATGACCGAACAGACACCGACCCTGGATCAACCGGAAAGGCTGAAATGACCCTCTCACCCACCACCGAGTTCGCGGAGACCACTGACATGGAAACCCTTTCGGCACAACTGCCGTCGAAGGTCGCGCTGCCCTACTTCGACCTGCTCATGGATGAGCGTCAGGACGGCGGCGAGACGGGCCAGCTCTGGGAGAACCAGGTGCACTGGGGTTATTGGGAGAACCCCAGGTCGGCGGAGGGCACCCGGGCCGACTACATGGCCGCCATGGAAGCGATGAACGGTGTGCTGTTCGAGGCAGGCAGGCTTGCCGACGGACAGACGTTGCTCGACGTGGGCTGCGGGTTCGGCGGAACCATCCAGCAGATCAACGGCACCTATTCGGGCATGGACCTCACCGGGCTGAACATCGACCCGCGCCAGCTCGCCGCCGCCGACGCCCAGACGACGCCCCGGCACGGGAACACCCTGCGCTGGATCGAGGCGGACGCGTGCGAGCTGCCCTTCGAGGACAACTCCTTCGACCGGATCCTGGCAGTCGAGTGCATCTTCCATTTCCCGTCGCGGCAGAAGTTTCTCGCCGAAGCCGCCCGGGTCCTCAAGCCCGGTGGGTGCCTGGCCGTGTCCGACTTCGTCCCGACCATGACGTTCTTCGGCAGGACCCCCATCTGGGCCGCGATCCGCCCGCGTGTCGCGAAGTCCTACGGGACGATCGGCGACATCCCCTTGAGGGGCTACAAGTCGATGGGCCGACGTGCCGGCCTCGACCTCGGCGCGCGCCGCAACATCCGGAAGAACACCATGCCGACCTACCCCTTCCTGCTGAAGTTCTTCCGCAAGCAGGCGTCCGAGGATGCCCAGAACACCATGGTCGTCGGCACCTTCTGGATGAAGTGGCTGTCCAAGCTGGGCCTTCTCCAGTACCAGGTGTACACGTTCGTCAAGCCGTCCTGAGGACGGTCAGAACAGCGTGAACTGATCGCCGTCGGCCGTGGTGTCGGTGAACGCCTCGACATCACGGCCACCGACGGTCTGCTCGATGAGCGCCATGAACTCGGTGTCGCTCATCAGCGGGATGCCGAGTTCGACCGCCTGGTAACCCCTGCCCTGCTCGGGTACCGGCTCGTTGCAGAGCACCACCGAGGTCTGCTGGTCGATGTTCTCGGTGTAGGCCAGCCCCGCATCGAGGATCCGTTCGATGACCTCTTCGTGGGTGCGCGTCATGTCGGCCGACAGGGCCACCCGCATGCCCTGCACCAGCGGGCGACCCGCCAGGAACGGGCCCGGATTCTGATACGGGCACGGCAACCGGGCGGCCAGCGCCTTCAGCGGCCGCAGCTCCTCGTGGGTGACCTGACCGCTGGGCCAGGTCTTGCGCGTCACCGACCGGATGGGCAGCCACGACTTGCGCTCGCGGGCGGCCACCAGCGTCGGCTTGAGGATCTGTGCCAGCACCAGGGCGTCGTCGAGCGCGTCGTGCGGGCGCATCTGGGTGACACCCCAGTGCGCGGCCAGGGTCTCCAGCCGGAGGTTCTCGGTGCCCAGCGCCAGCCGGCGGGCCAATTCCACCGTGCACATCACCGATTCGACCGGAAGCTCGGCACCGACCAGTTCGGCCTCGGCGGCCAGGAATGCGTAGTCGAACGCGACATTGTGGGCCACCAGCGTGCGGCCACGCAGGATCTCCATCAGCCGGGGTGCGACCTCGGCGAACGTGGGCTGGCCCTCGAGCATCTCCGCGGTCAGCCCGTGCACATGGGTGGGACCGGGATCCACGCCCGGGTTGAGCAGGCTGGAAACGCTGTGTTCAACGCTGCCGTCGTCACCGACTGCGAGCGCCGCCACACTGACCACCCTGGCCTCGCCGGGACGAAAACCCGTGGTCTCGACGTCGACGACGGCCCAGCCCGCGCCCGGCTCGACCGCCGGTCGTCCCCAGGTCTGGCTCATGGTTCGAGGATGACACGGTGGTCCGACAACACGCCGATCGCAGGCACGCGTGTCGGGCCCCTAAAATTCTCCTGATGGCCGTCACTACACGCGGAAAAATGGCGCTGGGCGCGGGTGCTGCCGCGCGCTGGGCGTCGCGGGTCACCGGCCGCGGCGCGGGTGCGATGATCGGCGGCCTCGTCGCGATGACACTGGATCCTTCGATCCTCGGCCAGCTCGGGGCCGGACGACGCTCGGTGGTGGTGACCGGCACCAACGGCAAATCCACCACCACCCGGATGACCGCGGCCGCGCTGGCCACCCTGGGTCCGGCAGAGCCGCGGCGGCGGCGACATCAGACAGTGGCCAGCAACTCCGAGGGCGCCAACATGGACGCCGGCCTGGTGGCCGCGTTGGCCGGCGCCCGGGACGCCGAGCTCGCCGCGCTGGAAGTCGACGAGATGCACGTGCCGCACGTCAGCGATGCCGTCGGGCCCGCGGTCGTGGTGCTGCTGAACCTGTCCCGGGATCAGCTGGACCGGGTCGGCGAGATCAACCACATCGAACGCACCCTGCGGGCGGGCCTGGCGCGCCATCCCGGCACCGTGATCGTCGCCAACTGTGACGACGTGCTGATGACCTCGGCCGCCTACGACAGCCCGAACGTGGTGTGGGTCGCGGCGGGCGGCGGCTGGGCCGGCGACTCGGTGAGCTGTCCGCGGTCGGGCGAGATCATCGTGCGCGACGGCATCGAATGGTATTCCACCGGAACCGATTTCAAGCGTCCGTCACCTCAATGGTGGTACGACGAGACCAATATCTATGGGCCGGATGGCTTTTCGCAGCCCATGCAACTGGCCCTGCCAGGCATGGTGAACCGCGGCAACGCCACCCAGGCGGTCGCGGCCGCCGTGGCGCTCGGAGCGGACCCGGCCAGGGCGGTGGCCGCGGTGGGCGGCGTCGACGAGGTCGCCGGCCGTTACCGGACCGTGCAGATCGGCGCACACACGGCCCGTCTGCTGCTCGCCAAGAATCCGGCCGGTTGGCAGGAGGCCCTGTCGATGGTCGACAAACACTCTGCGGGAGTGGTGATCTCGGTCAACGGGCAGGTTCCCGACGGCGAGGACCTGTCCTGGCTGTGGGATGTGAAGTTCGAACAGTTCGTCGATGAGCCGCTTGCGCGAAGAGCAGACAATCAAGGGACGCAGGTGGTCGCCGCAGGCGAGCGCGGAACGGACCTCGCGGTGCGACTCGGCTACGCGGGCGTGGAGCACACGCTGGTGCACGACACCGTCGCCGCGATCGCGTCCTGCCCGCCCGGGCACGTCGAAGTCATCTGCAACTACACCGCTTTCCTGCAACTGAGCCGGCGGGTCTCATGACCATTCAGATCGGGCTGGTGCTCCCCGACGTGATGGGCACCTATGGTGACGGCGGCAACGCGGTGGTGCTGCGGCAGCGGTTGCGGTTGCGTGGCATCGACGCCGAGATCGTCGACATCACGCTCGACGATCCGGTGCCCGACTCACTCGATCTCTACACCCTCGGTGGCGCAGAGGATTACGCGCAGCGGTTGGCCACCAAACACCTGATCCGCTATCCCGGCCTGCAGCGGGCGGCGGCCAACGGTGCGCCGGTGCTGGCCATCTGCGCGGCCATCCAGGTGCTGGGGCACTGGTATGAGACGTCGGCCGGGGAGCGCGTGGACGGGGTCGGCCTGCTCGACGTCACCACCTCCCCGCAGGAGGCCCGCACCATCGGTGAGGTGACGTCGGTTCCGCTGGTCGACGGTCTCACCGAGCCGCTGACCGGATTCGAAAATCACCGTGGCGGAACGGTTCTCGGTTCCTCAGCGCAGCCACTGGCCCGGGTGAGCAAGGGCGCGGGCAACCGCCTCGGTGACGGCATCGACGGCGCGGTACAGGGCAGCGTGGTGGCCACCTACCTGCACGGGCCGTGCCTGGCCCGCAATCCACAACTGGCCGACCACCTGCTGAGCCGTGTCGTCGGCGAGTTGGCGCCCCTGGACCTGCCCGAGGTCACCCGGCTGCGCACCGAACGACTGGCGGCCCCGCGCCGCGCTTAACGGGTTGTGCTCAGACCATGGCGCGGCGGCCGGCCAGGGCGCGGCCCAGGGTCAGCTCGTCGGCGAACTCCAGGTCCCCGCCCATCGGCAGGCCGGACGCGATCCGCGTGACCGACAGGCCCGGGATGTCGCGCAGCATGCGCATCAGATAGGTGGCGGTCGCCTCGCCCTCGGTGTTCGGGTCGGTGGCGATGATCACCTCGGCGACGTCGACACCGTCGACCCGCTCACCGATCCGGTTCAGCAACTCCCGGATCCGCAACTGATCCGGGCCGATTCCCGACAGCGGATCCAGCGCGCCACCCAGCACGTGATAGCGACCGCGGAACTCGCGGGTGCGCTCGACGGCCTGAATGTCCTTGGGCTCCTCCACCACACACACCAGCGAGGCGTCACGGCGCGCGTCGTTGCAGATCCGGCAGCGCTGCTCGTCGGAGACGTTGCCGCACACCGAGCAGAACGTGACACCGTCGCGGACCCGGCCCAGCACCGCGGTCAGCCGGTCGATGTCGGGCGGCTCGACGGACAACAGATGGAAAGCGATGCGCTGGGCGCTCTTCGGCCCGATCCCGGGCAGCTTGCCGAGCTCGTCGATCAGATCCTGGACCGGGCCTTCGAACAACTCAGAATCCCGGAATCTGCAAGCCGCTCATCCCGCCGGCCAGCGGACCCAACCGGGTCTGCGCCAAGATGGTGACCTGCTTGGAGGCATCCGCCAGCGCGCCGACGATGAGGTCCTGCAGGGTGTCGGGGTCCGCCGGGTCGATGACCTTGGGATCGATGGCCACCGCCGTCACCTCGCCGCTGCCCTTCATGGTGACCTGCACCAGTCCGCCGCCACCCTGGCCGTGCACCTCCGCGTTGGCCAGCGACTCCTGCGCCTCCATCAGCGCCTGCTGAACCTGCTGAGCCTGCGCGAGCAACGCGGACATATCGGGTGCGCCTTCGGGTTGCATGGCCTGTTCCTTTTCGAGTCTGACGCTGCGCGTTGATTGCGGCCCGGTCTCGACTTGGTTTCGCTCCCGAGCCGACGGCGGTTTGCCCTTCAAGACTAGTCTCCACCCCGGTTACGGTGGCGCCGTGCACGTCCCCAACAGCTTGCGTGTCGGCGCCACGGCACTGCTCATCGCCGCAACCCTGTCCGCCGCCGGCTCTGTCCCCGCTGCCGCCGCTCCGGCCAGCATCGCGGGCAAGATCGTCTTCCTCGACCCCGGTCACAACGGTGCCAACGACGCGTCGATCAGCCGGCAGGTGCCGACCGGACGGGGCGGCACCAAGGACTGCCAGGCCAGTGGTACCAGCAGCAACTCCGGCTATCCGGAACACAGCTTCACCTGGGACACCACCCTGCGGGTGCGGGCCGCGCTCACCCAACTCGGGGTGCGCACCGCGATGTCCCGGGGCAACGACGATGCGCTGGGCCCCTGCGTCGACGAACGCGCCGCGATGGCCAACGCGATCCGCCCCAACGCGATCGTCAGCATCCACGGCGACGGCGGGCCGGCCAACGGCCGCGGCTTCCACGTGTTGTATTCGTCGCCGCCGCTGAACACCGCCCAGGCCGGTCCCGCCATCCAGTTCGCGCAGGTGATGCGGGATCAGATCCAGGGATCGGGCATCCCGCCTGCCAACTACATCGGTTCCGGCGGCCTGGACGCGCGCTCGGACATCGCCGGGCTGAACCTGGCGCAGTACCCCTCGATCCTCGTCGAGTGCGGCAACATGAAGAACCCCGCCGACTCCGCCCAGATGGAGACGGAGTCCGGACGCCAGAAATACGCCGACGCCATCGTCCGCGGCATCGTCACCTACCTGGCGTCCGGTGTGAGTTAGCCCTCGATTTCCTTCTTCAGGTTGGCCAGCACCGCGTCCTGAATCTTGCGCAGGCCCAGCGGCGCGAACGTCTTCTCGAAGAATCCCTTGACGCCGCCCGCACCCTGCCACGAAGTCTTGACCGTCACCGTCGACCCGGTGCCCGCCGGTGCCACCGTCCAGCTGGTGACCAGTGTCGAGTTGGCGTCCTTCTCGATGACGGTCTTACCCGCCACGTCGACGGTCGCCTTGATGTCGCGCACGCGAGACTCGGTGGCCTGCAGCTTCCAGGTCACGACCGTGCCCGCCCCCTGGCCACCCTCGAGCACCTGGTAGTTGCTGTAGTGCGAGGAGAGGATCTTCGGCCGCACCGTCTGGTAGTCGGCGACGGCGGCGAGCACCGCTTCCGGCGTCGCTTCGATCAACACCGTGTTGGACGCGCTGACCTGTCCCATGTGAGAAACTCCCGTGTCATATAAGGGGCGTGCCCCCAGTGTGTGCGGTCGCGTCGTCGGCGACCGAGGACTAGCGTATATGTGTGTCTGTTGTTGTGACCGACGCACATGGGGCCCATGCTGCGGGGGTGCAGCGGCTGCTGGACAGTTACCGCGCCATCCCCGCGACAGCCACTGTGCGCCTTGGCAAGCCCACGTCCAACCTGTTCCGCTCGCGCGCGAAAAGCACGGCCAAAGGCCTGGACACCTCCGGCCTGACGGGCGTGATCGGCGTCGACGCGCAGGCGCGCACCGCCGACGTGTCCGGGATGTGCACGTATGAGGATCTGGTGGCGGCCACACTGCCGCACGGGTTGTCACCACTGGTCGTGCCGCAGCTCAAGACGATCACCCTCGGCGGCGCCGTCACCGGGCTGGGCATCGAGTCCGCCTCGTTCCGCAACGGGTTGCCGCACGAGTCCGTTCTGGAGCTCGACGTTCTGACCGGCGCAGGCGAAATCCTCACCGCGAGCAGAACTCGGTACCCCGATCTCTTTCATGCCTTCCCGAATTCCTATGGCACGCTGGGCTACTCGGTGCGCCTGAAGATCGAGCTCGAACCTGTGAAGCCGTTCGTCAGCCTGCGCCACCTGCGCTTCCACACCATCGAGGACCTCATTGCCGCCATGGAGCGGATCATCGACACCGGCGGGCACGACGGTGTGCCCGCCGACTACCTCGACGGCGTGGTCTTCAGCGCCGATGAGAGTTACCTGTGCCTCGGGGTGCAGACCGCCACCCCGGGACCGGTGAGCGACTACACCGGCCGGCACATCTACTACCGCTCCATCCAGCATCCGCGCGGCGAGCAACACGACCGACTGACCATCCATGACTACCTGTGGCGGTGGGACACCGACTGGTTCTGGTGTTCAAGGGCTTTCGGCGCCCAGCATCCGATCGCGCGCCGGGTATGGCCACGCCGCTATCGCCGCAGCAGTTTCTACTGGAAGCTCATCGGTTACGACCGCCGGTTCAACATCGCCGATCGCATCGAGAAGCGGCACGGCCGGCCGCCACTGGAGCGGGTGGTGCAGGACGTCGAGGTGCCCATCGGCCGGGCCGCGGAGTACCTGCGCTGGTTCCTGACACACGTGCCCATCGAACCGATCTGGTTGTGCCCACTACGTTTACGCGGCGACACCGGGTGGCCGCTGTATCCGATCCGCCCGCACCACACCTACCTCAACATCGGTTTCTGGTCCTCGGTGCCGGCCGGCGCGACCGAAGGGGAGACCAACAAGCTCATCGAACACAAGGTCGGCGAACTCGACGGGCATAAATCGCTGTACTCGGACGCTTTCTATTCGGTGGAGGACTTCGACGCACTCTACGGCGGCGCGGCGTACCGGACGGTGAAGAAGACCTACGACCCCGATTCCCGACTGCTCGACCTGTATGCGAAGGCGGTGCAACGAAAGTGACCACGTACAAGGACCGGTCAGCGGCATCCACCGGCCGATTCAGCTTGGCCGAGATCCTCGAAATCGTTGCTGCGGGCGAACTCCCATTGAAATTCACCGCGTACGACGGCAGCACGGCCGGCCCCGAGGACGCACCCGTCGGGCTGGATCTCAAGACGCCCCGGGGCACCACCTACCTGGCCACCTCACCCGGTGAGCTCGGATTGGCCCGCGCCTACGTGGCCGGCGACCTGGACATGCTGGGTGTGCATCCCGGCGATCCGTACCAGCTCCTCAGGGCACTAACCGACAAAATGCACTTCAAGCGGCCACCGGCACGGGTACTGGCCAACATCGTCGCCTCCATCGGTGTGGAGCATCTGTTGCCCATCGCCCCACCTCCGCAGGAGGCACTGCCCCGCTGGCGCCGGACGGTAGAGGGACTGCGGCACAGCAAGACCCGCGATGCCGAGGCAATCCACCACCACTACGACGTGTCGAATACGTTCTACGAGTGGGTACTCGGCCCCTCGATGACCTACACCTGCGCGTGCTATCCGGATGAGGGCGCCACCCTCGAACAGGCGCAGGACAACAAGTACCGCTTGGTGTTCGAGAAACTACGCCTGCAACCGGGCGACCGGTTGCTCGACGTGGGCTGCGGCTGGGGCGGGATGGTCCGCTACGCCGCCCGGCACGGGGTCAAGGTGCTGGGTGTGACGCTGTCGGCCGAACAAGCCTCGTGGGCGCAGAAAGCCGTCGTGGACCAGGGGCTGTCCGACCTCGCCGAGGTCCGCCACTGCGATTACCGCGACGTATCCGAATCGGACTTCGACGCGGTGTCCTCGATCGGGCTGACCGAACACATCGGCGTGGCCAACTACCAGTCGTACTTCCGGTTCCTGCAATCGAAGATGCGCCCGGGTGCGCTGCTGCTGAACCACTGCATCACCCGTCCGGACAACCGGACCGGTTCCAACGCAGGGGGATTCATCGACCGGTATGTCTTTCCCGACGGGGAACTCACCGGCTCGGGACGCCTCATCACCGAGGCACAGGACGTCGGGCTCGAAGTCGTGCACGAGGAGAATCTCCGCGAACACTACGCGATGACGCTGCGCGACTGGTGCCGCAACCTGGTCGAGCATTGGGACGAGGCGGTGGCCGAGGTCGGGCTGCCCACCGCCAAGGTGTGGGGCCTGTACATGGCCGGGTCACGCTGGGGCTTCGAATCGAATATCGTTCAGCTGCACCAGGTTCTGGCGGTCAAGCTGGACGATCGGGGCGGGAACGGCCTACCGCTGCGTCCGTGGTGGAATCCGTAGCGTAGACGACGCACGCCCCACCGCCCGACCGCTTGGCGTCGTACATCGCCGAATCCGCATGGCGGACCACATCATCGACCGCGAAGTGTTGCGCCGACGACGACATCGCGGCGACCCCGATACTGACGGTGAACTCTGCCCCGGCCGTCTGCACGCGGGTCAGCGGTGTCAGCCGGTCCACCAGTTGGGGTACGACGTCGAGGCCGTCGAGGAACGCCACCAGCACCAGTTCGTCACCACCAATCCGCCCGGTGATCTCGCCAGGCAGCGCCACGCTCTGCAACCGGTCGGCCAGGGCCACCAGCGCCGCATCCCCGAGGGCGTGCCCGCCGTCGTCGTTGAGCTGTTTGAACCGGTCGATATCGCAGACCGCCGTCACCACGACGACGGGTGCATCGCGCGCCAGCACGGTCCCGACCGCGGCATGCATGCCCCGCCTGTTCCGCAGTCCGGTGAGGGCGTCGCGGTGGGCCGAACGCACCGTGCGCACGATGGCACGCCTGCCGAGTTCGATCAGCACCGAACCGGCGAGCGGGATCACCACCACCCAGGTGAGTGCCGGCATGAAGTAGATGAACAGGCCGAACAGACTACGGTGTTCGAAGGCCACCGCCCAGGCGCTGATACCACCGATGAGGAGAGCACCGAACGCGCAGTGCGCCCGCAGGATTCGCACGCCGAGGATGAACCCGACGTACACGCCGATCAGCCCCAGGTACGGCGTGGCGCACAGCCGCGCTGACGGCGTGGACATGGTGATCGCCGTGGCCGCGACCGCGGCGTTCGCCCACACCACGAAGACAACCGCCTGACCGAACGTCGGCCACGGTCCGCGCAGCCAGCGCACCCCGACGGCGGCGGCGCTGACCATCACCGCGGCCTGCACCACCCGCGCCACGGTGCCGGACGGGCCGGCCGGGTGAAACTGAACGATGAATCCGAGTCCGGCCAGACCGAGGCACGACAGACCCACCACGGCCATGAAGACGCGCATGAAGCGGCCCTCGCGCAGCGAGCTGGTGGCGAACCGATATTCCCGTCTGCCCACACATGCTCCCAAGTCGTAGCTATAGCTAGGACACGACTCTAGCGTGCAGAGGGCAGGTACTGGCTAACAGAGCGGAGGCCGGCGCCATTCCAGGGAAGGGCTCACAGCAAAGTCGGAGACGTCAGCCCTTGTCGATGCGACGGGCGCCCAACTCGGTCTGCAGCAGTTCGATGGCCACCTCTTCCGGGTCGCGGCGAACCACCTCGGAGGTGTCGTTGCTGGCCTCGGCGAGCATGCGTTCCTCTTCGACCGCGGGATCGGCCGGCGCGGCGGCGGGCCCTGCGCCGGGGGCCGGTACCGCCTCACCGGTGTCCGGCACGCATTGGACCTGCCAGTCCACACCGAGCGCATCCTTGATCGATTCCCGGATGATCTCGGCGTTCTTCGACTCGGCGATGCGCTTCACCAGGCTGGGGGCCGGGTGGCTGAGCACCAGGGTGCCGCCGTCCACCGTGCGCACGATGGCGTCGGCGAGCATCGCGTTGAGCGCCTTGCTGCGGCCATTGACCTTCTCGCGCACCGTGTTCCACATGCTCCGGACCGCGGCCGCGTCGGGCTCACCGACCGCGACGGCCTCGGGGGTGGGTGCGGGCGGCACCACGGCCGCCGGGGCGGGCGCGGGAACCGGTTCGGGCACTACGGGCACCGGTTCGGGAGCCGGCGCCGGTTCGGGTACGGGCTCTGGCACCGGCTCGGGCCTGGGCACCGGTGCCGGCACCGGCGTCGGCTCGGGGACCGGTGGCGACGTGGGCTCGGGGACCGGAGCCGACTCGGCTTCGGGTGCGTGCGGTTCCTGGTCGGTACGACTGGGCCGGACGAACTGCCGGGTCACCGGAGCCGGTGGCGGCGGGTTCAGCTCACTGTTGGGGACCGACACATCCAGTCGCGTCTCGATGCGCTCGATCCGTTGCAGCAGAGCCGATTCGGTATCGCTGGCCGAGGGCAGCAGCAACCGGGCACAGACCACCTCGAGCAACAGCCGGGGCGCGGTCGCCCCGCGCATCTCGCCGAGCCCCGCGTGCACCACCTCCGCGTAGCGGGCCAGCGTCGCCGAACCCAGCCGGTGGGCCTGTTCGCGCATCCGCTCCAGCACATCGACCGGCGCATCGACGACACCGCGGTCGGCGGCATCGGGTACCGCCTGCAACACGATGAGGTCGCGGAACCGCTCCAGCAGATCGATCGCGAAGCGGCGCGGATCGTGGCCCGCATCGATGACCGATTCCACCGCGCCGAACAAGGCGGCGGCATCGCCCGCGGTGAGGGCGTCGACGGCGTCGTCGATCAACGCGACGTCGGTGGCGCCCAGCAGCGACAGGGCGCGCTGGTACACCACCCGATTGCCGTCGGCCCCGGCCACCAGCTGGTCGAGCACCGACAGGCTGTCGCGCGGGGATCCGCCGCCGGCCCGGATGACCAGCGGGTAGACGGCGTCATCCACCGTCACGCCCTCGTCGTGGCAGATGCGCTCCAGCAGGCCACGCATGGTCTTGGGCGCCAGCAGCCGGAACGGATAGTGGTGGGTGCGGGACCGGATGGTCGGCAGCACCTTCTCCGGTTCGGTCGTGGCGAAGACGAAGATCAGGTGGTCCGGCGGCTCCTCGACGATCTTGAGCAGCGCGTTGAATCCGGCGGTGGTGACCATGTGCGCTTCGTCGACGATGAAGATGCGGTAGCGCGATTGGGCCGGGGCATAGAAGGCCCGGTCCCGCAGCTCGCGGGTGTCGTCGACGCCACCGTGGCTGGCGGCGTCGAGCTCGACGACGTCCACGTTGCCCGGCCCGTTGGGCGCCAGCGCCACGCACGAGTCGCACACCCCGCAGGGCGTAGGGGTGGGGCCCTGTTCGCAGTTGAGCGAGCGGGCCAGGATGCGCGCCGACGACGTCTTGCCGCACCCACGCGGCCCCGAGAACAGGTAGGCGTGGTTGATGCG
Organism: Mycobacterium sp. P2_H7; assembly: GCF_056403275.1. Classification (NCBI taxonomy): domain Bacteria; kingdom Bacillati; phylum Actinomycetota; class Actinomycetes; order Mycobacteriales; family Mycobacteriaceae; genus Mycobacterium; species Mycobacterium sp. P2_H7. The sequence goes on from NZ_JBFUFU010000006.1 coordinate 193,625, forward strand.
ACCGGCCGACAGTGCCGTCGACAGCGGTGCGGTGACATGCTCCTGCCCGACGACCTCGGCGAAGCTTGCGGGTCGGTACTTCCGGTAGAGCGCCACGGTCAGCAGGCTACCGAGCGGGTGCGACTAATCACGAGTCAGCAGCGACTCGGTGGCCGCGAGCAGCGCGCACGTCGACAACCCGTCGATCGCTTCGCGCAGGTCGGACTCCCCGGGGAAGCTCGGGGCGATCCGAATGTTCTTGTCCTCGGGGTCTTTTCCGTACGGGAAGGCGGCCCCAGCGGCGGTCACGGCGATACCCGCGTCCTTGGCCAGCGTGATGGTGCGCTTCGCCGTTCCTGGCAGGACATCCAGGCTGACGAAGTAGCCGCCCTTGGGATCGGTCCACGAGGCGATCTTGGACTCCCCGAGGCGGTCCTCCAGGATCTCCGCGACCAGCGCGAACTTCGGGGCCAGCAAGGCGCGGTGCCGCTGCATCAGCAGGCGCACACCGTCGGCGTCGCCGAAGAACTTCAGGTGCCGCAGCTGGTTGACCTTGTCCGGGCCGATGGTCTTCTTCCCGGCGTGCTGCAGATACCAGGCGATGTTGCCGAGTGAGCCACCGAAGAAACTCACCCCGGCGCCGGCGAAGGTGATCTTCGACGTCGACGCGAATACCAACGGGCGGTTGGGGTTTCCGGCCGCCGCGGCCAGTCCGAGCACGTCGACCTGGCGGGTGAATTCGGTGGTGATGGTGTGCACGGCGTAGGCGTTGTCCCAGAACAGCCGGAAATCGGGGGCGGCCGTCTTCATCTGCACCAGCCGCCGGACGACCTCCCAGGAATAGGTGGCCCCGGTCGGGTTCGCGAACACCGGCACACACCACATGCCCTTGATCGCCGGGTCGGCGGCCACGAGTTCCTCGATGAGGTCGGCGTCCGGGCCGTCCTCACGCATCGGCACGGGAACCATCTCGATGCCGTAGCTCTCGGTGATCGCGAAGTGCCGGTCATAGCCGGGAGCCGGGCACAGGAATTTCACCACCGGCTCGTTCACCCACGGCATCGGGGAGTCCACGCCGCCGTGCAGCAGCGAGAACACCACCGCGTCGTGCATGAACTCCAGGCTGGCGTTGTTGCCGGCGATCAGGTTGGGCACCGCGATCCCGAGCAGTTCACCGAAGATCGCCCGCAGTTCCGGCAAGCCGTGCAGCCCGCCGTAGTTGCGGGTGTCCGTACCGTCCGCGTCACGGTAGGAATCGGGTCCCGGCAGCGACAGCAGGCCGTTGGACAGGTCCAACTGAGCGGGCGACGGCTTACCCCGAGTCAGGTCGAGGGCCAGCCCCTTGGCTTTCAGCGCGGCGTAATTCTGCTGCTGCAGGTCATGCTGGGCGGCCAGTTCGTCACGGCCGAGGGACTCAAACGACACTGCGGGCCTTTCAAAGCCGTCAAGACAAGTCGAGACAAAGGGGACCCCGCGCACCCGCCAGAGCCCATTGACCCTTGCTGCCTTCCGGCCCTGGGGGAGTTCACAGGATGGACGCCGCGCGGGGTCCGGTGAGTGAGTGTAGTCCCCTGCCAGGGGGTGGAGCGGAGCGACCGGGGGAACTAGCACAGAGTGCGCCGACCCTGGCGTGGTCGGGCCACTCCCGACGGTCGGCTACGATTGCCGACGGAGGATTCGCCTAGTGGCCTATGGCGCTCGCCTGGAACGCGGGTTGGGTTAATAGCCCTCAGGGGTTCAAATCCCCTATCCTCCGCGCTCGGTCCGGGGCGCGACCCGGCGATTGTCACCAGACGATCGACCTGGTCGCACCCCGGCCCACCGATTCAAGGAGGACCATGCGGCGCGGGATCGCGGTGCTGTGGCACGCCACGTCTCTTCTGCTCGCGGCGGCCCTGTATTTCTTCTTCGTACTGCCGCGCTGGTTCGAACTGACCGGCCAATTGCCGCACACCCTGGGCACCGCGATGCGCATCGTGTGCGGTGTGCTGGTCGCGTTGAGCGCCCTGCCCGTGTTCCTCACTTGGTCACGCACCCGTAAGCCCGGGCTCGGCACGCCCACCCTGGCCTTGTCGCTGCGCGTGTGGTCGATCGTCGCGCATGTGCTGGCCGGTGTGCTCATCGCCGGCGCCGGCATCAGCGAGATCTGGCTCAGCCTGGACAGCGCCGGCCAGTGGTTGTTCGGCATCTACGGCGCCGCTGCCGCGATCGCCCTATTGGGGGCGTTCGCCTTCTACCTCGCCTTCGTGGCCGAGCTGCCGCCGCCACCGCCGAAGCCGCTCAAGATCAAAGCGGAGAAGAACAGCCGCCGCGGCCAAGACGAGATTTCGGACACATCCGAGCCTGCCGACGCGCCGGACGAGACCGAAACCGCCGAGGTGGCCGCCGACGGCGACGCGACCGCGACGGATACGGAATCCGTCGCCGGTAACGAAGAAGCCGACGGTACCGATACCGAAACCGAGGCCGGTGGCAGCAAGCTGCGCAATCGCCGGCCTGCCGGAAAAGCACGGCGTGGCCGTACTCGTAGCGGGATAGCCGTCGAGGACTGAGCGCCTGCGTGTCGCTACGTCGACAGTTTCCGGTCGCACCGTCAATATTGAGGGACACCTCTGGCGCTCCGGAAGGCGGCGAATGGGCACGTTCCACTCCCGACGGTGGCTCACGGCCCTGATCGCGGTACTCGTGGCCGTTCTGCCGGCCGCCCCCGCCGCGGCCGCACCCGAAGATCTGTCCGGTGCCATCGCGACGGTCGAACCGTCCGTGGTGCGCATCGACACCACCAACGACTACCAGCATGTGATGGGCACCGGTACCGGCATCGTTCTCGACGCCAACGGCCAGGTGATGACCAACTATCACGTGATCCAGGGTGCGGACACCATCAATACGTCGGTCAACGGCCGGCCGTTCGCCGCGGACATCGTCGGCTTCGACCGCCGCCGGGATATCGCGGTGATCCAGCTGCGCGGCGCCGGCGGCCTGCCCGCCACCCCGCTGGGTGATTCGGCCCAGCTCGCCATCGGCGACCCCGTCGTCGCGCTCGGCAACGCACGCGGGTCCGGCTCCCCTCTGACCAGGGAAACCGGCACCATCAGCGCCTTCGGGCGCACCATCAGTGCCGAGGACGAGCTCACCGGGTCGGCGAATCAGATGACCGGCCTGTTCGAGATCGCCGCGCCGGTGCGGGCCGGCGACTCGGGCGGACCCGTGGTCAACAGCGCCGGGCAGGTCGTCGGCATCACCACCGCAGCGTCGGTGAACTTCCGGATGGGCCCCGGCGGGGAGGGATTCGCCATCCCCATCAACGACGCACTGGCCATCGCCAATCAGATCCGCGCCGCGGCGCCGTCCGACACCGTGCACATCGGTCCGCCGACGCTGCTGGGTGTCGGCGTCAGCACGGCCGAGCAGCACGAGGCCTTCCCCGGCGTCCTCGTGCACGAAGTGCTGCGCGGCGGGCCGGCCGAGCGGGCCGGACTCGCCAACGGCGACGTGCTCCTGACCCTCGACGGCATCCAGCTCGATTCCGCCACCACGCTGACCTCCGTGCTGGACCGGCACTACCCAGGTGACGTGATCGGGCTGACCTGGATCGACCGGGCAGGACAGCAGCAGGTCGGGAAAGCCACCCTGACGGCGGGCGACTGACCCGTCCGGGAGGCACGACACGCCCCCGCATGAGGCGTAGCCACGCCGTCGAAAAAAAATCTTTGTGAAATTTGCAGATGCGTCACCTGAGTGGGCCGTGCGTTGCTCGCGCAAGCATCGGCGACAAAATGTGACGTATTCGTCAAAATTGCCGTTGATCTCGCGGCCGACCCGATTCCTGTGGCACTGTAAAGCCGTCCATCCCCCGTCGGTGATTGACACCGCAATCACGAGCTCATCGATCGTCGCCGATCGCATGTGCCGGTGGCCGGTCGGCTTTCGACCGGCTGACCGAGCGTGCATAGCCGGCGCCGCTCATGGGCAAAGAATGGTTCCGCGGCAATCCGGGACCATCACCCGCGACGGCGTGCCGCGGGTGCGGCAGGCCTGGTGGCGACGGCGCTCAGACAGGCCGATGTGATCTTGAAATCGACACTGCCATAGGGCCTTTCGGCGACACCGCGGAACCGCTCACGCACGCTCGGCGACGCTGCGCCACAACCGAAGTCGGCGCCGGCCCAACACGGGCGCGCCGACCCGCCCAGCGCGCGAACTCCCAGCACGGCACGCGGCGGCACCGAGCGACTGTCCCGCACGCACCTCCGTCCGCTCGACGCGGCCCGCCGCGAAATTTGCCTGCCGCTCGGCACCGCACAGCGACATGAATTGACGCCCGCTCACATCACGGCGCCAGCACACCTCGACGCCACCCGCCAAACCCGGCCGACCCCGTTGAACTGATCGCCGACTCAACCGAAAGTAGTTGCCTGGGCAACAGCACATCCCGTTGCTGAATACTCACTGAAGGCCGCTGACCTGCTAATTGTCGCCTCTGAGTAGGCAGCGGAAGACTTTCCCACGCTGCGTCTCGGCGCTACATTTGGCGTAACGACCTGCGGCCCGCAGCTGTGCATGGATGCAACAGCCCGCCCCGCTGGCAAGGGGGAGACATCGTGGTCCAAACCGTCATTGCGGCCTATCTCGTCGGCTGGGCGCTCAGTGCTGTGGTCATCTATGTGGCCAGCCGGCACATCGGTTCCAAGCATGAGCCGGTGCCGTACCAGTTCGCGCTCAGCGCGGTGGCCGGGGCACTGTGGCCTCTGCTGCTGCTGGGCGCCGTCGAATTCAGCTCGGTGGCCGCGGCGTCCACCGTGCCGTCGCACCTGGACGCGCTGGACAGCGCTTCCCACCTGTTGGTTCCCGCGACGGTCGTGCCGCTGCGCTAGGCCCCGCCGGGCACGGGGTTCCCGTCGGCGTCCCAATGGGCCGCGACTTTCTTGCTGGGTTGTACCCGGGGCGGTTCACCGGGCATCTTCGGGTAACTCGGCGGGTACGGCAGATCCGCCAGGCCGGCTTCCTCGTCGACCCGCACCATCTCCAGTAGCGGCTCCAGTGAATGCGGCGTCTCCTCGATGCCCGCCCACGGGTCGTCGCGCTCGGCCACCAGCGCCGCCACCGTCGCGATGGTGTAGTCGTCAGGATCAGCGTCGGCCAGTTCGGCCCAGGTCAGTGGCATCGAGACCGTGGCGATCGGCGTTTTGCGCACCGAATAGGCCGACGCGAACGTGCGGTCCCGGGCGTTCTGGTTGTAGTCGATGAACAGCCGCTCGCCCCGCTCCTCCTTCCACCACGAGGTGGTGACGGCGTCGGGGGCGCGGCGTTCCACCTCGCGGGCCAGTGCGATGCCTGCGCGGCGTACCTCGATGAAGTCCCAATCCGGCTTGATCCGGATGAAGACGTGCACGCCCCTGCCACCCGAGGTCTTCGGATACCCGACGAAGCCCAGCTCATCGAGGACCGGTTTGAGCACGTCGACGGCGATACGGCGAGCATCGGCGAAGTCGGTACCCGGTTGCGGGTCGAGATCCACCCGCAACTCGTCGGGATGTTCGGTATCCGGGCAGCGGACCTGCCACGGATGCAGCGTCACCGTGCCCATCTGCGCGGCCCAGATGATCGCCGACGGGTGGGTGACCTTGAGGGCGTCCGCGGTCCGGCCGGATGGGAACGTCACCGTGCAGGTCTCCAGATAGTCCGGATGCTTCTGCGGCACCCGCTTCTGGTAGATCTCCTCCCCCTCGATGCCATCGGGGAAGCGCTGCAGATGCGTGGGCCGGTCCTTCAGCAGGGCGACCATCCGGTCGGCCACCGCCAGGTAATGGTCGACGACGTCGCGCTTGGTGTAGCCCGGCTGGGGAAAGTACACCTTGTCGGGGCTGGTCAGCCGGACGGCGACACCGTCGACGTCGAGTTCCTCCGCGGGTGTGGCCATCCGTCATCCTCTCCCTTCGCTGCGCTCGCCCGAGACGCCCTTCTCCAGGACGTCGAACAGGTCGTAGTGCAGGGGCGCATCGAGTTGGTCGAACGTGCAGCTGGCGGGGTCCCGGTCCGGCCGCCAGCGCAGGAACTTCACCGCGTGCCGGAACCGCTGCCCGTGGGCGGTACTGCCCTCCATCTGGTCATACGCCACCTCACATACCCGTTCCGGACGCACGGGGACCCACCGCTTGTCCGCCGCCGAGTTCCACCGACTCGGATCGCCGTCGCGGGCCTCGCCCTCACGCAGCGGTTCCAGGTCGGCCAAGAGGCTCGCCCGGGCCTTGACGGTGAACGAGGCGGCACCGCCGACCATCTGCAGTTCGCCGTCCTCGCGGTAGAGGCCCAACAGGATCGAGCCGAGCCCCTCACCGCTCTTGTGGATGCGATAGCCGATCGCCACGCAGTCGGCGTCGCGATGGTGTTTGACCTTCACCATCTCGCGCTTGCCCGGCAGATAGGGACCGTCGAGGCGTTTGGCGATCACGCCGTCCAGGCCTGCGCCTTCGAACGTGTCCAGCCACTGACCGCCGACGACGGGATCGGTGGTGGTGCGGGTGACGTGACACCACTTCTTCTCGGTGACAGCTCCGATGAGCGCAACGCGGCGGGTCCGGAACGGTTCGGCGAGCAGCGAACGGTCGCCGACGGCCAACGCATCGAAGCCGATGAAATGCGCGGGCGTCTGCTCGGCCAGCATCGCGATGCGGCTGGCGGCGGGATGGATCCGCTGACTCAGCGACTCCCAGTCCAGCCGAATCCTGCCGTCCACTTCCCGCGGCACCACCACTTCCCCGTCCAGCACGCAGCGGTCGGCGAGTTCGTCACGCATCGCGTCGAGCAGTTCGGGAAAGTACCGGCCGAGCTCCTTGCCGTTGCGCGACTGCAGGACCACGTCGTCGCCGTCCCGGAAGGCCAGCGCCCGGAAGCCGTCCCATTTCGGTTCGTAGGACCACACCCCGGGGTCATCGGGCAACTTGACGGCAGCCTTGGCGAGCATCGGGTCGACCGGTGGTGAGACGGGGAGATCCACGCAATCCATACTCACGTAGACCACCGACGCCGGGCAATGTCATCGCCGGCCCGACCGGCGATTCACCCTACGGCCGGATCCTGTGCGGTCACCCGCGGTTGGGGCCAGGGTTGCGGAACCGGGCGCGGGCGCACCCGCAGCGGCCACCAGAACCACCGGCCGAGCAGCGTCGCGATCGACGGGGTCATCAGCGACCGGACCACCAGGGTGTCGAACAGCAGCCCCAGGCCGATCGTGGTGCCGACCTGACCGATGATGACCAGGTCGCTGACCGCCATCGAGATCATCGTGAAGGCGAACACCAGACCGGCCGCGGTGACCACCGATCCGGTACCGGCCATCGACCGGATGAGCCCGGTGTGCAGACCCGCGTGGATCTCCTCCTTCATCCGGGACACCAGCAGCAGGTTGTAGTCCGCCCCGACGGCGAGTAGCACGATCACCGTCATCGGCAGCACCATCCAGTGCAACGGGATGCCGACGAGGTGCTGCCAGATCAGAACCGAAAGCCCAAAGGAGGCACCGAGACTGAGCACCACGGTTCCGACGATGACCGCGGCGGCCGCCACCGCGCGGGTGAGCACCACCATGATCAGGAAGATCAGGATCAACGAGGCGACGGCCGCGATGAGCAGGTCGTAGTCCGCGCCCGTCTGCATATCCTTGTACATGGCAGCGGTGCCACCGACGTACACCGTGGAACCTTCCAGCGGGGTGCTCTTGATGGCATCGGCCGCCGCCACCTTCAACGGCTCGATGTGTGAGGTGCCCTCCTCGGTCAACGGGTCACCCTGATGAAAGACGGTGAACCGCACGGCATGTCCGTCCGGCGACATGAACAGCTTGATGCCCCGCTGGAAGTCGGCCGTCTGGAACGCCTCCGGCGGAAGATAGAAGTTGTCGTCGTTGCGTGACGCGTCGAAGGCCTGCCCCATCGCCGTCTGGTTGTTCTGGTTGGCGATGTTCTGGTCCTGCTGCGCCTTCTGCGCCTGGTACTGGTTGAGCAGGTACTGCTTCTGGTTCTTCATCGTCTGGATCATCGCCGGCATCACGGCCGCCATCTGCGGTGTCAGCTCCGCCATCCGGTGCAGGTCCGGCACGATGTCCTGGAAATCATCGGACATCTGGCTGATGCCGTCCAGACTGTCGAAGATCGACCGCACCGACCAGCACATCGGGATGTCGTAGCAGTGCGGTTCCCAGTACAGGTAGTTGCGGATGGGCCGGAAGAAATCGTCGAAGTCGGCCAGATGATCACGCACGTCGCTCAGCGTCGCCGAGGTCTTGTCCATCTTGTCGGCCATGCTGCGGGTGACATCGGCCAGTTGCAGGGTGATGCCGTAGAGCTTCTCCTGCGAATCGATGCTGGTCTGCATCTCGTTGGCCTGCTTCAACGTGTTGTCCAGCACTGTCTGCTGGTAGTCGTTGTTCATGAGAGTGCCTGTGCCACTTTGGCTCATCGAGTACGCCAGGGACGCATGCTCGATCGGCTTGCCGTCCGGGCGGGTGATGGTCTGCACCTGGGCGATACCGTGCACGCGCACCATCGCCTTGGCGATCTTGTCGATGATCAAGAAGTCGGCCGGATTGCGCAGATCGTGATCGGCCTCCACCATCACCAGTTCCGGGTTCATCTTCGCCTCGGAGAAGTGCCGAGTGGCCGCGGCCATACCGACATTCGCCGGGATGTCGGCGGGCAGGAAGATCCGGTCGTTGTAGGTGGTGTGGTAGCCCGGCAGCGTCAGTAGCCCGACGAGAGCGAGCACCACGGCCATCACCAGGACCGCGCCGGGCCAGCGGACGATGGTCGCGCCGATGCGGCGCCAGCCGCGGGCGCGGTCCATGCGCTTGGGGTCCAACACCTTTCCGAAGCGGGTGACGATCGAGATGAGTGCAGGTCCCATGGTGAGGGCGGCGGCGACCACGATCGCCATGCCGATCGACAGCGGGATGCCCATGGTCTGGAAGTAGGGCAGCCGGGTGAAGTGCAGGCACAAGGTGGCACCGGCGATGGTCAGGCCGGAGGCCAGCACCACGTGGGCCGTGCCATGGAACATGGTGTAGTAGGCCGATTCCTTGTCCTCGCCGGCGCGCCGCGCCTCTTGATATCGGCCTATCAAGAAGATGGCGTAGTCGGTGGCCGCAGCGATCGCCAATGTCACCACCATGTTGGTGGCGAACGTGGTGAGCCCGAACACGTTGTGGTAGCCCAGGAATGCGATGATCCCGCGCGCCGAGGACAAACCGACGACCACCATGAACAACGTGATGAGCACGGTGACGATGGAGCGGTAGACGATCAGCAGCATCACCGTGATCACAGCGAACGTCAGCATCTCGATGGTTTCCATGCTGGCGTCGCCCACGGCGTTCTGGTCCGTGGTGGTGGCCGCCGGCCCGGTGACGTATGCCTTGACGCCGTCGGGCGCCTTGGTGTCGTTCACGACGTTGCGGACGGCCTCCACCGACTCGTTGGCCAGCGCCTCGCCCTGGTCGCCCGCGATGTACACCTGCACGTAGGCGGCTTTGCCGTCGATGCTCTGCGCACCGGCCGCGGTCAGGGTGTCACCCCAGAAATCCTGCACGTGCTGAATGTGTTTGGTGTCCGCGCGGAGCTTGCGGACCATCTCGTCATAGAACGCGTGGGCGTCCGGGCCCAGTTTGTCCTGGCCTTCCAGCACGATCATCACCGAGCTGCTGGTGTCGTACTCCTCGAACACCTTGCCGACGTGCTTGGTCGCGATCAACGCGGGGGCGTCGTTGGGGCTCATCGATACCGCCCGCATCTTGCCGACGTCTTCCAGCTGCGGCACAACGGTATTGAGCAGCCCGACGATGACCAGCCAGCCCAGCACGATCGGGATGGAGAAGGTCCGGAGCAAGCGCGGGAGCCAGGGACGGGCGGCGTGCCGCGCGGGCGGCAGTGCGTCGGTCGGGGTGTCGTCCGTGAGAATCGTCATGCTGCCTTCACCAGGCAGAATGTTGCAGCATTCACGCCGGTGGCCGTCCTTTCGTCTTTGACCTCGTCATCGACGGTGACGCGGCAGCCGATCGACTGGCCGTCACCCTGGGCGAGGAGATTGGGCTGGACGGACGGGATGGTCGTCTCCAGCCGTAGGGTCCAGGGCAGTGGCGCTTCGGTGCGCTGCGGGAGCCCCTGCAGGTCCATGTAGTTGATGGTTGCGGTCGATCCGGTCCCGAAAACCTCGTAGACGACCACCTTCGGGTTGAATTTGTCGGCGGTGTCCGATCCCACCGGGGTCACCACCGCGCCGTCGGAGCCGAAGACCGACCGCAGGTGGGACACGCTCACGACGCCGACCGCGAGAGCCACCACCATGAGGGCGGGCAGCCAGACGCGCTTGAGTACCGCAATCAAAAGAAGGCCTTTCATGATGTGACAACCACACAAATCAGCAGGCGGTCCAGCTAGTGAATCTAAGGGTATAAGTGGATAGGGTCAATCCATTTATTCCCGGGAGTAAGGCACGTCACTAAGGTGGTGCGAATGACGGATCAGCCACGGCGAGCGCTGCGCAAGGATGCGGAGCGCAATCGGCAACGTGTGCTCGAAGCGGCGCGCGAACTGTTCGCGGTCAAAGGCATGGAGGCCACCCTCAACGACGTGGCCCACCACGCGAACGTCGGCGTCGGCACCGTCTACCGCCGCTTCGCGACGAAAGAGGAGCTGGTCGACGCCATCTTCGAGGACGGCATCACCCAGGTGGTCGCCCTGGCGGAAGAAGCACTGCAACAGCAGGATTCATGGGACGGCTTCGTGTGGTTCGTCCAGCACATGTGTGAACTGACCGCCACCGACCGTGGCCTGCGGGAGATGGTCTACAGCACGGCCTACGGAGGCGACGGAGTCGGGTGCGCCCGCGACCGGCTGACCCCGCACATGACCAAACTCGTCGAACGCGCCCGCGACGACGGCTACCTGCGCCCGGACATCGAACACACGGACATGCCGATCGTCGGACTGCTGGCCGGCACCGTCAGCGAGTGGGCAGGCCACGTGGAGCCCGAGCTGTGGCGCCGGTACGTGGCGGTGCTGCTGGAGGGGATGCGCAATCGGGCCGACCGACACCCACTGGAGGTCGACGCGCTGAACCCCGATCAGATGGACGCGGCCATGCAGGGTTGGGATCCGGCGAGTGCCTAGGCCAAGCCCGCGATGATGCGGTCGAGGTTGATACCCGCCGGCTGCTCCAGCTGGCCGAACGTGCACGAGCGCGGATCACGGTCCGGCCGCCAGCGATTGAATTGCGCGGTGTGCCTGAATCTTTCGCCCTCCATGTAGTCATACCGCACCTCCACCACCCGCTCGGGCCGCAACGGGACGAAAGACAGGTCCTTACCCGCATTCCAGCGTGAACGTCCGCCGTAACGGCGCGCCAGGTCCGGGTCGGCCGCCGCCTGGGCCGCCCAGTTCCACGGATGATCATCGAATGTGGTTACCAGGGGCTGCAATTCGGTGATCAACTCCCGCCGCGTCACCATCGGGAATGCGCCGATCACGCCGACCGAGGCCAGCCGGCCGTCGTCGGTGTAGAGGCCGAGCAGCAGCGACCCGACCGCATCGGCGCCCGACTTGTGCAACCGGTAGCCGGCCACCACACAATCCGCGGTGCGCTGATGCTTGACCTTGAACATCACCCGCTTGTCCGGCAGATAGGCCAAGGTCGCCGGCTTGGCGATGATCCCGTCCAGACCCGCACCCTCGAACTCGGCGAACCATCGCTGCGCGGTGTCCGGGTCGGTGGTCGCCGGAGTCAGGTGGAATCGCGGGCCCGTCCCGGCCATCAGGTCCACCAGCCGCGCGCGGCGTTCCCCGAAGGGCCGGTCCATGAGGTTCTCCTGCCCCACGGCGAGCAGGTCGAACGCGATGAACGACGCCGTCGTCTTGACCGCCAGCATCTGGACCCGACTGTCCGCGGGATGGATACGCTGTTGCAGCGCTTCGAAATCGAGTCCGTCCTCGGTGGCGACGACGATCTCACCGTCGATCACGCAGCGCTCCGGAAGTTCGGCCTTCGCCGCCTCGACGAGCTCCGGGAAGTACCGGGTCAGCGGCTTCTCATTGCGGCTGCCGAATACGACGTCCGCCCCGTCCCGGAAGCAGATCGACCGGAAGCCGTCCCATTTCGGTTCGTAGATCGCGTCCGGTGGGATGGCCGTCACGGCCTTGGCCAGCATCGGCTTGATCGGCGGCAGCACCGGCGGCGACATCAGTCCATTCTCAGCCGTGCAGCTTCCGGTAGGCACCCACCGCGCCGGAATGCAAAGGAAGAAAACCGGTCTGGATCATCGACGGGGTGTCCAGGTACTGCAGCCCGCGCACGTAGGGCGGCACCAGTTTCATCCCATCGGTCGCCAGCACGTCGACGACGGCGCCGACCAGCCCGTCGGGCGTATCCGGGCGGCACAGCAGCAGGTCGGGCACCCCGATCGACAACACCCCCGGCGACACGTACCCGCAGGTCGGGACCCGCCGCACGATGTACGGGTACCCGGCGATCCGGCTCATCGGCGCGGCCCGCGCGCCGATGTCGAGAATCCGTAGCGGCAGTTGACCGTCCAGGTCGCTGATCGCCGGTGTCGGCACGCCGCCCGACCACAGCAGGGCCGCGATGTCACCGTCCGCCAGCCGGGACAGCGCCTCCTGCAGTCGGTAGTTCAGCATCTGCACGTGACCGCTGAGCCCGGCCGCCTCGAACAGCACCCGGCTACTCATCGCCCCGCCGGATCGGGCGGCCCCGATGGACACCCGCCGCCCTTGCAGATCGGCGAAGTCGCGGACGCCGTGGGCATCGCTGACGATCGCCTGCAGATAGTTCTCGTACACCCGGGCGACGGCCAGCGGTGCGGCCGCGTCGGTCTCCGACGTCCGGTCCTGCTCGGCGACGTCGGCCAGCGCCAGGCCCATGTCGACCTCGCCCGCCCGCAGCCTGGCCAGGTTGTCGACGGTGCCCTCGGTGGGGATGACCTCGATGTCGATGTCCGGGTACCGGGCGCGCAGCTGGGTGGCGAATACCTCGGCGAAGGCCAGGTACATGCCGCCGGGATCGCCGGCGGCCAGGCGCAGGCGCCCGCTCGGTCCACCCGGGATGGCGCAGGAGGCCGTCAGCGCTGCGGCCGCGAGAAGGAAAGTGCGCCTGGTCAACTGGTTGCGGATCACGGGTTGGCCTCACTCGCCGCGGGTAGGCGGTAGCGCACCAGTAGACCGCCCTCGGGCGCCGGCTCGACGGTGAGCAACCCGCCATGGCCCGCGACGATCTCGGCCGCGATGGCCAGCCCCAGGCCGGTCCCCGAGCCGTCGTCGGCGCCCCGCCAGAATCGTTGCGGGGCGCGGACCAGATCCTCCTCCGGCAGCCCGCAGCCGTCGTCACTCACCACCAACTCGACACCGGCACCGGTCGCTGTGGCCGCGACGGTGACGGTGGCACCCGCTCCGGCATAGCGTCGGGCGTTCTCCAGTGCGACGTCGAGCAACTGCTCGATGTCGTGACGCGGAACCTGAACTGCCGGAACGGGATCCGAACCGACCTGGAGTTTCTGCCCCTGGCCTTCCATCAGCGGCCGCCAGAATGCCTCGCGTTCGGTCATCACGTCGGCCAGGTCGGTGGCTTCGGCCGTACTGGCCAGGCCCACCTGGCGGCTGCCGCTGACCTCCTCGGCGCGGGCCAGCCGCAGCAGCTGCGCCAGCAGGTTCTCGAATCGGTCGAGTTCGGCGGTCATCGAGCTGTAGGTCGGCCAACCGGCTTGCTGCACATAGTCTTCGAGGGTGTCGGCCCGCAACCGCACCGCGGCCAGCGGATTACGCAACTGGTGCGAGGCGTCGGCGACGAGGCGGCGTTGCCGGTCCAGCGAGGCCCGCACCACGTGGGCCATGGTGTTGAACGCCGCGGTGAAATGGCGCAACTCCGGCGGGCCCGCGACGTGGGCGGGCGGACCCGACACCCCCTCGGTCATCTCCGCGACGGCGCGTTCCAGCCCGTCCAGCGGGCGCAGCACCCATCGGGTGAGCGCCCGGGCCACCACGGCCGCGACGACGAGCATGAACAGGCACCCCACCGCGACCCACAACCAGTCCCGGCCGACATCACGCGCGGCCGTGGCGGGATCGGCGGCCACGACGACGGCGCCGACCACTTCACCGTCGCGCCGGACACTGCTGGAGATCAGGACCGGGTCGGTACGCCAGGGCAGCACCCGCGGCCACTGCGGCGCGGGCGCATCGATCAACCCGCGGCCTGCTGCCGCCGCCACCGCCGGGTCGGCGGTTGGCGCCCCCGTTCGTCGGCCAGCACCGCGGTGCGCCGTGCCGCCGAACTCGACGCCAGCGGGATGGCCAGCGCCGCGGTTGCCAGCAGAGCGAGCACCACCAACACCACCCGGACGCGTAATCCCATCTCGGCCGCCCGACCTCAGCCGTCCAGCCGGAAACCGAAGCCGCGCACCGTCTGCAGCGGCACCCCGGTGAGTTTGGTGCGCAACTGCCCGATGAAGAAGTCCAGCGATCGCGACCGGCCGACCACCGCGGTCCCCCACACCTCCAGCATCAGCTCCTCCCGGCTGACCGCCTCGCCCTGCCGGGCCGCGAGCGTCGCCAGGATCTGGAACTCGGTTCTGGTGAGCGCACGCGCCTCGCCCGCCACAACGACCTCGCGGCGCTCCCGATCGATGGTGACGGGCCCCGCGATCACCGGGCCGGCCGTAGCGGTGAGCTCACCGGCGCCGCGTCGGAACCGGCGCATGACGGCGTCGATGCGGGCCAGCAGCACCGCCTTGCGGACCGGTTTCACCAGATAGTCGTCGGCTCCGGCCCGCAGTCCGAGTACCACGGCGCCGTCACTGTCCCGGGCGGTCATGATGATCACCGGCACCATGGTCGCCCGGCGCAGAGTGCGCAGCACCTCCAGACCGTCCATATCGGGCAGCCCCAGGTCGAGCAGGACCAGATCGCATCCCTTGACGCGGTGCAGGGCGTCGGACCCCCGGGCGGCATGCACGACGGCCGCGCCCGCGCGCTCGAGGAGTTCGACCAGGGCGGAGGCGACCCCCTCGTCATCCTCGACAAGCAGCACACGCATGTCCGACATCATCTCCGGAAAGTCACGGCGCGGCGAGGAGTTCGCCGACCGCGGCCCGGATCTTCGCCACGTAGCCGGACTCCAGCCCCCACGGCCGTTCGACGCCGACCCGCTCGTCCAGATCCCACAGCACGCACCGCTCCCCGGGCATCGCCACGAGTTCCCAAGCGATCACCGTCCGGCGCAGCTGCTCGGACATGGGCTCTTCCGCGGCGGGGCTGCACGCCGGCGCACCGCCGACCGGAGTGTGGTGCATGAACCGGCCATATGCGGCTGAGCAGAACGCCTGATACCGCATGGTGCACAGGATCAGCCCGTGCCAAGCCTCGTCGACGGCATGCGAGGGCATGCCGATCACCTGGTCATCGCGCAGGGCGACAGCACAGCACCGAAGCCACTGCCGCAGGCCGATCTCGATGAGTTCGCGCGGCTGCCAAGGACACGTCTTGAAAACCACTGGGGGAAGCTCCAGTTCGGCGACGGCGACCAGAGAGCGTCCGAGGTTGCCGGTGCGCAGCACCGGATCACCCACCACAACCGCAGCCACCGCAGCCTCCGCAGCTCGCGGCGATCGCCACCCACGCCGCGCCCTTCTTGCCTTTCGCGGCCCCGCCGTCGGATTCCGAACCGGCGTCCCAGAGATCGGTGGCGGGTTGCGGCTCCAGTTTCGCGTGAAGATGACACGCCGAGACGGTGAGTACGGCCAGCGCGAACAGTGCGGCCAGCCCGATTGCCAACTGCATGATGAACCCTCCTCTACTCCGGTTGCGGTCATCATGTGCCGGTGTCGGGCGGCCGGGGAAGAGCATCCCGATCGGTGCCGGGGTTTCCTTGCACGATCCACAGGTTGACGAGCTGTTCGAGATCCGGACATCCGCATACCGCCGCCCTGCCGACCCGATGAGCTGCGATTACAGTGTGGTCCATGGCATCCGATGCAGACCGCACTGCGCGGCCGTGTAACACGTTGGAAATCAACCCTTTCCGGCTCACCCGCTGGGCGGCGCGGAGCACCGTCGGGCGTCGGACGATGGCGGGGCTGTTCACCTTCGGCCTTCTGATCACCAGCTACGGGCAGGCCGAAGTCACTTCAACGGCAACCACACCCGCCAAGACGATCGTTCTCATCAACCCAAATTCCAGTGCAGGCGCGACCACCTCCATGGTTGATCTCGCCCAAACGCAAGCCGGCGACACCGCGAAGATCCTCGGGATCACCAACGACGGGGCTGCCGCTCTGTTGACGACGCCTCACGACATGGCCACCGCGGCGCAGGGCGTGGTGCAGCGCGGCGTGGCTGCCGCGAAAGATCCGAACGTTGCCGTCATCATCGTGGGAGCTTTCAGCGATCCGGGATTGGACGCATTGCGCGCTGCTGTGCAGATTCCGGTGCTCGGCATCGGCGAGGAAGCCTTCCACCAAGCCGCCCGGGGAGGCCGACAGTTCGGCATCGTGACGGTAACCCCGGATCCGGCACTGATCGAGTCCTTCCAGCAGAAGGCCGCGTCGTTGGGTTATCAGGATCTGTACCGCGGCGTCCGGGTCACGCCCGGTGACCCCACCGAACTGGTCGCGTCGCCGGACAAGCTCGACGCGGCACTGAGCGACGCCGTCCACGAGTCGATCGCGCTGGACGGTTCACGAGCGGTGATCATGGGCGGCGGCCCACTGTCGGCCTCTGGGCTCCGGATTGCGCCACAGTTCGACGTTCCCCTGGTGGTCGCCGTGAATGCAGCGGTCGATGCCGCGAAGAGGTTCATCGACGAGAGCGAGTAAACCTGCCGACCCCGCGCGGATTGTGCCCAGCGATAAATCGCTTGACCTCAACACAGGTTGATGTTGAAAGCTGTATCCAATCCAGTGAGGGGGCACTCATGCGACAGATCCGAGCCGACCTGTGGGAAACCAGTTCGGAACGCTCTTTTCCCGGCGTCACCACCCACGCGTACCTGTGGACCGGCGGTGAGGCAGGCAACGTGCTGTTCTACAGCACCGAGACCGACGACGCCTTCGGCGAGTTCGACGCGCTCGGCGGCGTGGCACACCAGTACCTGTCACATCTGCGCGAGGCAGGCCCGATGCTGCGCTCGATCAGCGAACGGTACGACAGCCAGCTGCACGCACCGGCAGCCGAACTGCTCGACATCGGGATGCACGCGCACGTCGACGTGCCCGTCGGCAGCCGACACGTCGACCGCAACGGCATCGAGGTGATCCCGACGCCGGGTCACTCGCCCGGCAGCACCTGCTATCTGGTGCCCGGCGCCTACGGGCAGAGTTACCTGTTCACCGGGGACACGATCATGCAGGATCCCGACGGCAACTGGATACCGGGCTATATCCCGTCGCTCAGCGAGGCGCGGTCACTGTCGCGGAGTCTGCAGGTGCTGGCCGGACTTCAGCCCGACCTGGTGATCACCAGTGCCTTCCCCGGCGAGTCGGGGGTGCACGCCCCCGGTGCGCGGCGATGGGCGCAGTGCGTCGAACAGGCCCGGGAACGGTTGGCCCTGGTCGCCTGATCTAGGTTGGCGACATGAGCGCTGCGGGGCGGTTCGCGCCCAGCCCGTCGGCCGACCTGCACATCGGCAATCTCCGCACGGCGATCCTGGCGTGGCTGTTCGCCCGCTCGACCGGACGGCGGTTCCTGCTGCGGGTGGAAGACCTCGACGACCGCACCTTCAGCGATGTGGCGGCCCGGCAAGTCGCCGACCTTGCGGCAGTCGGGGTGACCTGGGATGAACCGCCGGAACATCAGACGGCACATCAGGATCGGTACGACGCCGTCATCGCGGAGTTGTCCGACCGTAGCCTGGTATACGAATGCCATTGCAGCAGAAAGGACATCCTGCAGGCACCGCGCGCACCGCACGCGCCGGAGGGCGCCTATCCGGGGACATGCCGCGATCTGCCGCCCGGCTCGGGGCGGGGTGACCGCCCACCCGCGCTGCGGCTGCGCAGTGACGCCGCCGAATACACCGTCACCGACCTGCTCCAGGGCCGATACACCGGCGTGGTGGACGATTTCGTGTTGCGCCGCGGCGACGGCGTCCCCGCCTACAACCTGGCCGTGGTGGTCGACGACGCGGCGCAGGGCATCGACCAGGTGGTGCGCGGGGAGGACCTGTTGTCCTCGTCGCCGCGGCAGGCCTACCTCGGTGCACTCCTGGGCTATCCCCGCGCGGTATACGCACACGTGCCGCTGGTGCTCAACGCCGAAGGCAAGCGACTGGCCAAGCGTGACGGCGCGGTGACGCTCGCCGAGATCGGGGTGGGTCGTGCGCTCGCGCAGATCGCCGATTCGCTGCACCTGCCACCGGGCCCACCGCAAGCCATGCTCGCCCGGTTCGACCCCGCCGCGTTACCCACCCAACCCTGGATTTACCAGCCGGGTTGAGCGAAACCGTTGGGTATAGGCCGGCACGTTGCTAGGTTGCGCCGGTGAGCTTCCCCCTTCGACGATCCGGCAAGGCAAGCGCAGTGGTGCTGGTGATTGCCCTGCTCGCCATGCTGCTGACGGCCGGATGCGGAGCCAAAGGAGGCGGCGACAAGCCGATCGCATCTGCCGGTGTGCTGCGGGTGGGCACCGAAGGGGTGTACTCGCCGTTCAGCTACCACGACCCCAAAACCGGCGAGCTGACCGGTTATGACGTCGATGTGGCCAAGGCTGTCGGCGACAAGCTGGGCGTGAAGGTCGAGTTCGTCGAGACGCCGTGGGATTCGATCTTCGCGGGGCTGGAGGCCGACCGCTTCGACGTGGTGGCCAACGAGGTCACCATCAACCCTGAGCGCCAAGCCAAATACGATCTGTCGCAGCCCTATTCGGTGGGCGAAGGTGTCATCGTCACCCGGGCCGGCGACACGTCGATCAGGTCACTGGCCGATCTCAAGGGCAAGACCGCCGCCGAGAACGCCACCAGCAACTGGTCGGAGGTGGCCCGCAAGGCGGGCGCCAAGGTCGAGAGTGTGGAGGGCTTCGCGCAGGCCATCACCCTGCTCAACCAGGGCCGCGTCGACGTGGTGGTCAACGACAGCATCGCCGTCTACGCCTACCTCGCCGAGACCGGTGACAAGACCGTCAAGATCGCGGGCACCGTCGGCGAGAAGAGCGAGCAGGGCTTCGCCGCCCGCAAAGACAGCGGCTACCTTCCCGAACTCGACGGCGCCCTGAGCGCGTTGCGCGCCGACGGCACGCTGGCCAAGATCTCGCAGAAGTACCTCAAGACCGATGCGACCGGCGCCCCACCGGACACGCCGATCAGGTCGGCCGGGGTGCTGCGAGTCGGCACCGAGGGCACCTACTCGCCCTTCAGCTACCACGACACCAAGACCGGTGAGCTCACCGGCTATGACGTCGACGTCGCCAAGGCGGTCGGAGAGAAACTCGGTGTGCCAGTCGAGTTCGTCGAGACACCGTGGGATTCGATCTTCGCGGCACTGGAAGCAAAGCGATTCGACGTGGTGGCCAACGAGGTCACCATCAACCCGGAACGCCAAGCCAAATACGACCTCTCCCAACCATATTCCGTGGGCGAAGGGGTGATCGTCACCCGGGCGAACGACGATTCGATCAAATCCCTGGCCGACCTCAAGGGCAAGACAACCGCGCAGTCCAGCACCAGCAACTGGGCCCAGGTGGCCCGCGACTCGGGTGCCACCGTCGAAGCGGTGGAAGGATTCGCCCAAGCCATCACCCTGCTCAACCAGGGCCGCATCGATGCCACCGTCAACGACAGCATCGCGGTCTATGCCTACCTCGCCGAGACCGGCGACAAGACCGTCAAGATCGCCGCTCAGACCGGGGAGAAGAGCGATCAGGGCTTCGCCGCCCGCAAGGACAGCGGCTACCTACCCGAACTCAACGGGGCGCTCGACGAACTCCGCGCCGACGGCACCCTGGCCTCCATCTCGCAGAAATACCTCAAAGCCGACGCCACCGGCCAGGCCGCGGGCGCGCCTGCCGCACAAGGTGCGCAAGCGCCGCAGACCCGTTCCGGCTTCCAGCTGGTCCTGGACAATCTGTGGCCGCTGGCCAAGGCTGCGATCACCGCGACCATTCCGCTCACCATCATCAGCTTCGTGGTCGGTCTGGTCATCGCGCTGGCGGTGGCACTGGCCCGGCTGTCCTCGAATGTGGTGCTGACCAATCTGGCCCGGTTCTACATCTCGGTGATCCGCGGCACCCCGCTGCTGGTGCAGTTGGTGATCGTCTTCTACGGCCTACCCAAATTCGGGGTCACCCTGCCGGCCTTCACCGCCGCCGTCATCGCCTTCTCGCTGAACGTCGGCGGCTACTCCGCGGAGATCATCCGCTCCGCGATCCAGAGCATCCCCAAGGGCCAGTGGGAGGCGGCCGAGACCATCGGCCTGAACTACGCCGGGGCGCTGCGCCGGATCATCCTGCCGCAGGCCGCCCGGGTGGCGGTACCCCCGTTGTCCAACACGCTGATCTCACTGGTGAAGGACACCTCGCTGGCGTCGGCCATCCTGGTGACCGAACTGTTCCGGCAGGCGCAGATCATCGGGGCGCCGACGTTCGACTTCTTCTCGACCTACGTTGCCGCTGCTGTGTACTACTACGTGATCTGCCTGGTGTTGTCCTCCGGGCAGAACCGGCTGGAACGCCGACTCGAAAGGTATGTGGCGCGATGACCGAAGACGTGACCGAATACCGGGTGGTCGCCGAGGGCGTCGAGAAGGCGTTCGGCGACAACAAGGTACTCAAGGGCGTGTCGTTCACGGTGGCGCGCGGCACAGCCACGGCCATCATCGGGCCCTCCGGGTCGGGTAAGACGACCCTGTTGCGCACCCTCAATGCGCTCGACAGGGCCGACGCCGGCGTGATCCGGGTGGACGATGTCGAGATCGACTTCGCCACGCCGACACCGAAACCCGAGGTGCGGCGGTTCCAGTCACGCAGCGGGTTCGTCTTTCAGGGCCACAACCTGTTCCCGCACAAGACGGTGCTGCAGAACATCATCGAGGGACCGGTGATCGTGCAGAAGCGGCCGAAGGACGAGGCGGTCGCGGAGGCCGTCGCACTACTGGATCAGGTCGGGTTGGCCGCCAAACAGGACCAATACCCGTTCCAGTTGTCGGGTGGTCAGCAGCAGCGCGTCGGTATCGCCCGGGCACTGGCGCTGAAACCGAAACTGGTGCTCTTCGACGAGCCGACCTCGGCGCTGGATCCGGAACTGGTCGGCGAGGTGCTCTCCGTCATCAAGGATCTCGCGGTCGAAGGCTGGACGCTGGTGATCGTCACACACGAGATCCAGTTCGCCAGGCAGGTGTCCCAACAGGTGTTGTTCACCGACCAGGGCATCATCCTCGAGCGCGGCACCCCCGACGAGGTCATCGGGAACCCCACACAGGAGCGCACCCGGCAGTTCCTGGACCGGATTCTCAATCCGTTGTGACCGCGGCATCGGCCGCCCAAGCCACCAGCGAGCGCAGGTGAGTGCACACCATCTCGTCCGGGTACCGGTCCGGGTCCTCCAGGTGCAGCCGCGCCAGTTCCTCGATGGCGGCCAACAGGATTCGTAGCGGCGCACCATCGGGGTCGAGTCCGAGATGACGGGCGGCCACCCGGCGGGCGTAGGTGCGGCCGAGTTCGATCCGGACCCGCGCCTCGGGCGGGGCACCGTCGGGTGGGCGCAGGATGATCCCCCAACTCGCCGGTGCCGCATGCAGATACGCCAGGATGCCCGCGCCGAGCAGTTCGAGGCCGACGTCGGCGACGGTGCTCATCCCGGCGAAGGCGATCGCCGATTCGCGGTCCAGCAACGCGGTGGTCAGTCCCGCGAGGTCGGTGAACTGCTGATAGACCACGGTCCTGGTCACCCCGGACTGCCGGGCTACCTTGTCGATGGTGAGGCCGGTGAAGCCCTCCGCTGCAACGATTTCACGTGCGACATCGAGCAACTGATCGCGACGATCGGCCGAACTGAGGCGTCGTCTGGTCACTGCAGCAGAAGGTCGACGGCCACCGCCGCGCTCTGCACGGCGCTCTCCATGGTGGCCGACCAGTCGGTCGCGGTCCAGTCGCCTGCCAGCGCCAGCGTCGGCACCGAGGTGCGCTGTGGTGGCCTCAGCGCATCTGTCCCGACCACCTGGGAGAAGGTGGCCTTGGGCATTTTCACCACCTGCGCCTGGAGTACTTTCGCCTGCGCAGCGGCCGGATAGTAGCGGCGCAGCAGCTCCAGCTGTTCGGCGACGATCTCGTCGTTGGACTTGTGGATCTGTTCGTAGGCACCGCTGGTGGTCAGGCAGTACAGCCACGCCCGCTCGGTGCCACGGCCGTGCATGATCTGCCGGTCGAAGACCTCGTCGATGACGCCGGTACCGCCGATCAGCCCCTCGAAGGCGGACTCCGTGCCCAGCGGCCGGTCCAGGTACAGATTGGTGCTCACGATCGGCGTGTGGCCGAGTTTGTCTGCCGCCGCGTAGATCTCGGCGTGCTCGGGCAGGTCGTCGAGTAGGCCGGCGATGCTGGAGTTGGGGACCGCGCAGATCACCGCGTCGGCGGGGATCTCGGTGCCGTCGGCCAGGACGACAGCGCGCACGCTGCCGTCCTCGATCCGAACCCGGCGCGCGACGGTGCGGTAGCGCACGTCTACGCCCTGCTCTTCGAACACCTTGATCGCACCGGTGATGTACAGGGTGTCCAGATCGACGGTCGGATAGCCGATGGTCACCGGGGTGCGGTGTTTGATTCCCAGGCGGATGCCGGTGGCCAGGACGTCGGCGAACACCTTGGCCGACTCGCGCGCCACCGGTTCGGCGGCGATCCCCAGAGCGAGCCAGTCCCACAACGCTTCCCGCGCTTTGGCGGGCATCCCCACGCGCTGGAACCATTGCTCGGTACTCAGATCCGCGAGGTCGGCCGGCTGACGCAGGGCCTGCCAGCCCAGCAGCACGGTGGCGCGGGCGGCACGCAACCTCTCACCCCAGCCGGCGTCGGGATGCACACCGAACAACGTGCGGATGGCACCGGGACCTGTGGTGTGCATGGTGACGTGGCGCCCGTCGGGCCAGCGCAGGGTCGAGGACTTCGGGAACTCAATGTATTGCCGGGTACCGACACTTTCCAGGTACCGGTACAGGTGCTGATATCCGCTGGCGATGACGTGTTGGCCGTTGTCCGGCACATCGTCGACCGCATCCGCGTGCATGGCATGGGTGCGGCCGCCGAGGCTGCCGCGCCGTTCCAGCAGGGTGACGTACTTGCCCGCCTCGGCCAGCCAGACGGCCGAAGCCAGGCCTGCCAGGCCGCCACCGATCACCACAAAGTGCCGTGTGTCCTCAGCCATGTGGCCGACAATAACTTACATTTCGTAAGTTAGGCCAGGATGATGCGGTCCGCCACCGGCGAGCGGCCTTTGGCCGCACGCTCGGCCGCTTCCAGCAGCCCGTCCCGGAACTGCGGATCGGCGATAGCCGCGAGGGCCTCGCCCCTCTCGCGCACGGTCAGGCCTTCGAGTTCCGCGGTGCCGTGTTCGGTGACGATGACGTCGACATGATGCCGTGGCGTGGTGATCACAGCGCCGGGCCCGAACCACGGCACGATCCGCGAGTGCAGCACGCCGTCCCTGGTGTAGGTCGAGGGCAGGCAGATGAGTGAGCGGTCGGACAACTCGAGCCCTGCCCCCGCCACGAAATCCTCGGCGCCGCCGATCCCACTGAACTGACCGCCGGCAATGGTGTCGGCGACCACCTGACCGTGGATGTCGATGGCCAGCGCACCGTTGATGGTGACCATGCGGTCGTTCTCGGCGATCACGTCGGGGGCGTTGACGACCTCGACGGGCAGGAACGCGACCTCTCGGTTGCCGTCCAGCCACTCGTAGAGTTCAGCCGAACCGAACGCGAAGGTCGTCACACTGACGCCGTCGAACTGGCCCTTGCGGGCGTTGGTGATCTTGCCCGCCCGGTGCAGGCGCATACAGCCGTCGGTGAACATCTCGCTGTGCAAGCCGAAGTCGCCGGCATCGCCCTCGGCGAGCAGTGTCGCGATCTGGTTGGGGATCGAACCGATACCGGTCTGCAGGGTCACCCCCGGCGGCATGTACGCGACGGCGTTGTGCGCGATCGCCCGGTCGACGTCGCTCGGCGGCGTATCACCGCCGGGCAACTCCAACGGCGCCTCCGACGAACGCACCAGGATGTCGATCTCATCGATGTGCAGGGCGTGCCGGTACCCATCGCGCAGGCCGTAGGTCCGCGGGAAGGCGTCGGAAGCCTCGACGATCAGTAGCCGGTCGGGATCCGCTCCGGCACGGCGCAATTCGTCGACGGTCCCGCCGGCGTGCAGGGACAGCGAGCACCAGCCGTCGGCATCCGGTGCTGCCGTGACAGTCGTCATCACCCGCGGGGACTGCCGTCGCAGCAGCGGGCCGAAACGCCGGAAGTCCGCGGGCGTGAACTCGACATCGGCTCCGCCGTCGCGCAACGCCCGGTCCAGGGGTCCATAGAACCCGGACAGGTAGTGCACGCCGGTGCGGGTGAAGAGCTCGGTGAGCACTGCGAGCAGTGCGCCGTACACCCGCAGGTCGATCCAGTCGTCGCGGGCGCCCAGTGCGGCCAGGAAGGCGGGCGGCTGACCGGGCCCCAGCGGAATTCCCAAGGTATCGGTCGTCCGCAGTTGCGCGGCGGCTTGCTCGGCGGTGAGCTCGGTCGGCATGGACTCGACGCTACGTGTCCGCCAATCGCAATGTCACCCTGACAGCCTCGTCATGGATATATCTACGCGGCGGGGCTGTCAGCGTGACATTGCGAACGACCTCCTACAGTTCTTTGACTCCCCACGGTGACCCGTAGGCGGTCAGCAGGTCCAGGAAGGGCACCGGGTCGAACGCCTCGGGGCCGAGCACGCCGCTGCCCGACCATGTCCCATTCGCCAGAAGTTCCAATGCGACAACCGGATTGACCGCCGTCTGCCACACCACGCATTGGTGGCCGTACTCCACCATCGACCATTCGTTGTCCACCACGTGGTACAGGTAGGTCGACCGCGCTTCACCGTCGGTGCCGGTGCCGGTCACCCACAACCCGGCACACGTCTTGCCCGTCATCCGAGGGCCGAGAGTGGCGGGGTTGGGTAGGCAGGCCGCGACGACATCGCGGGGGCTGACCAGCTGGCCGCCCACCGACACCTTCTCCGTGCGGTCGAGGCCCAGCTTGTGCAGCGCCTTGAGCACGTCGATGAACTCGGCGCCCAATCCGTATTTGAAGGTGGCCCGCCGGCACTTCACCCAGCGCGGCATCAGCAGCACCTCTTCGTGCTCGACGTTGACACACTCGACCGGGCCGATACCGTCGGGAAAGTCGAAAACCTCTGGCTCGCTGAAGGGTTCGGTGGTGAACCAGCCCCGGTCGGCCTCCCAGATCACCGGGGGGTTCAGGCATTCCTCGATGGTGGTCCAGATGGAGAATGACGGCGCGAAGTCGTACCCCTCGACCGTCAGGTTGGAGCCGTCGCGGGTGCCGAGCTCATCGATCTCGGCGAACAGATGGTCGGCGGCATAGCGGGCGAACACATCGGACAGGCCCGGCTCCACGCCGATCCCGACCAGTGCCAGCCGGCCCGCGGCCTGCCAGTCAGCTTCGGCGGCGAACTGCTCGTCGCCGAGTTTGATCCCCGGGAGTTCGTAGGGCTGGTCCGGATGACGCTGCGACAGGCTCATCGCCATGTCCAGATAGTCGGCGCCGCCGGCGATCGCGCCGTTGAAGATCGGCATGACGAACCGGGGATCGACGGCGTTCATCACATGGGTGATGCCGTGCTCACGCACCAGTCCGGCGATCGCGTCGGCCGAACTCGCGTCGACGCGGGCCCCGCTGAACCTGTCATCACCGACGCCGTCGGCGACCCGCAGCGCCTGCGCCTCGTCGTAGTCGCACACGACGATTGCGTCGAAGAAGTCCCGTCGCGCAGCAATCGAACAGAACGCCGAACCGACACCGCCGGCACCCACCAGGAGAATCCGCATGAAGGCCACCCTAGTGCGGATTCATCTTGATTTCGCAAGAGTTTGTACGGAATGCAGACTGATCCGCAGGATCGACGACGAAATACGTATCCACCCGGTGGAGGGGTTAACCCCCGGAAAAGTGGAGGGCCACCACCGCTGTGCCGGGCGACCGACGCGGCGAAGGTGAGTTCATGCACACCACTTCAATAGCCATCGCCATCGCCACCGGATTGATCTCAGCCGCCATCGCCGCGGCCTCCCCCGCGGCTGCCGCGCCGTCAGGCCCGCCGTGCCGGCCCTCCGACACAGGTGCCACCGTCTGCCAGACCGCGGGTCACATCCGGGTCATCGCCACCCCGACGGTGAAAGCACCACCGGCCCACCAATTCAACGGCTGGGTCGGGATGGTCCACCACCCCTAGCCCAGTGGCAGTGACGCCAGTCCGCGCAGCGTGACGTTCGGCTTGTAGACCGGGCCGGCCGTCGGCCGAATGTCCGGGAACCGGCGTGCCAGTTCGGTCAACGCGATGCGGGCCTCCAACCGGGCCAAGGGCGCGCCGAGACAGAAGTGCGGACCCTTGCTGAAAGTCAAGTGCCGCAACCCTTCCCGGTCGGGGTCGAAGTCATCCGGCCGATCGAAGGCCTCCGGGTCGCGGTTCGCCGCGGCGATCAGCAGCAGGATGCTGTCACCCACCGGAACGGTGACCTCACCGATCTGCATCTCGGCTCCGGCGATCCGCATCACCAGCTGCACGGGCGGGTCGTAGCGCAGCGTCTCCTCGATGACCGCGCCCGCCCGGTCCGGGTCGGCCGCCAGCGCGGTCCACTGCGCCGGGTCCCGCATCATCGCCCGCACGGCATTGGCGATCAGGTTGACCGTCGTCTCGTGACCCGCGACGAGCAGCAGGTTGCAGGTCGCGACGATCTCGTCGGCGGTGAGCTGGTCGCCGTCCTCCTCCGCCGCGATGAGAGCGGAGATCATGTCCTCACGCGGGTCGGCGCGACGCTTCTCCACCAAGGCCCCGAGGTACTCACGCATCCATTCGCCGGCCTGCAGGCGTTCGTCGGCGGTCTCGGACGCTTGGCCCGTCAGCGTCATGATCGGGTCGAGCCCCTGCGCCAGCAGCGCCGCGGCCCGGCTGAACTGCGGTTCGTCCTCTAGCGGGACTCCGAGCATCCGGCAGATCACCGCGACCGGCAGCGGATACGCCAGGTCGGGCACCACGTCCAGGCGCCCGGACTCGGCGACCTTGTCCAGCAGTTCGGCGACCAGTGATTCGATTTCGGGTTCCAGTGCGCGTACCGCCTTGGGCGAGAACGCCTGCTGCGCCAGCTTGCGCAACCGGGTGTGGTCGGGCGGATCGAGGAACAGGAACCCGGGCGTCGCCGCACGCTGCGGGCTGATGCCCTCGGCGATCTGGCGCTGGACCACCGACGACTTCATCCCGTCACTGCACGACGACGGGTGCCGTAGGACCTCGTCGCAGTCCGCGAATCCCGCGAACACCACCATGTTGGCCTCGGGCAGCACCATCGGACCCAGCTCCCGGATCTGTCCGAACACCGGGTATGGGTCCGCGCGGACAGCCGGGTCGAGCATCTGGACCAGCAGCGTCTGCGCGTCGGCTGTAGTCATACCCTTATTGTGCACGCGTCTAAGAGGTGCGCAGGTCCGTCCCGTAGTAGTGCCCCAGCACATGCTCGCGCAGCTCGTCGAACTCGCCCGCGACGATCGCGGCGCGGATCTGGTCGACCAGCCGGATGATGAAGCGCTCGTTGTGGATGGTGCACAGCGTCGAGGACAACATCTCCTTGGCCTTGAACAGGTGGTGGATGTAGGCCCGGGTGTAGTGCGCACAGGTGTAGCAGTCGCAGTCGGCGTCGATCGGGGTGAAGTCGCGGCGGTAGCGCGCACCGGTGATGTTGTAGCGCCCGTTCACCGAGTACACCGCGGCATTGCGGGCGACCCGGGAGGGCGAGACGCAGTCGAAGGTGTCCGCGCCGGCCGCCACCGCGGCGAAAAGGTCGTCGGGCTCGCTGATCCCCAGCAGATGCCGGGGCTTGTCCGCGGGCAGTTCACTGGTGACCCAGCCGACGATGGTGGCCAGGTTCTGCTTCTCCAGCGCGCCGCCGATGCCATAGCCGTCGAAGCCGTTTCCGTCCTCGTCGGCGAGGGAGACCAGTCCGCGGGTCGCCTGGCGCCGCAGATCCTCGTACTGCGCCCCCTGCACCACCCCGAACAAGGCCTGGCGCGGCTTGTGCGCGCGTTCCAGGGTGAGCCTCCGATGTTCGGCCAGGCAGCGCACCGCCCAGTCGTGGGTGCGCCGCACCGACTGCTCCTGGTAGCCGCGGGTGTTCACCAGGGTGGTGAGTTCGTCGAAGGCGAAGATGATGTCGGCCCCGAGCTGATGCTGGATCCCGATGGACACCTCGGGGGTGAAGCGGTGCGTCGAGCCGTCCTTGTGCGACCGGAAGGTGACGCCGTCCTCGTCGACATGCGCCAGCCGCTCCTTGCCCTCGGCGATGATGTCATCGGCCTGGACCCGCGTCGCGTCCATCGCGAGGACTTTCTTGAATCCGACTCCGAGGGACAGCACCTGGAAGCCACCACTGTCGGTGAACGTCGGTCCGGGCCAGTTCATGAAGCTGCCCAAACCACCCGCCTCGTCCACGATGTCGGGTCCCGGCTGCAGATACAGGTGATAGGCATTGGCCAGAATAGCCTGCGCCCCAACCTCTTTCATGGACTCGGGCAGCACGGCCTTGACAGTGGCCGCTGTACCGACGGCGATGAACGCCGGGGTCTGGATATCACCATGCGGGGTGTGGATGACGCCCACCCGGCCCTGGCGCCCGGGCAACTCGGCCTGCACCTCGAAATACTGCTCACTCACGCGAACATTCAATCAACCGCGAAGTCCCCGTGCTCAGGCGCTCTCGGTCGTAGATTCACCACATGATGATGAGATCGCTGGCCGGCATCGCGGCACTGGCGGCCGTCGCGGCCACATCCGCCGCGTGCTCGTCGTCCCCGCAGGCCCCCGCACCGCCTCCGGGGGCGCTGACTCCCGGGACCGCCGAGATCACCATCGACGGTCGCGATGCAGGCACCACCCATGCGGTCAGCTGCTCGCCGGCCGGGTACCTCACCACCATCACCACCGGTGATGACGCCTCGGGAATCAGCGCCATGGTGTCCAACCGCGACGAGCTCACCGCGGAATCGATCAGCTTCCGCAATGTGGGAGGCTTCACCGGCAGTTACAACGCCGGTCTGGACAAACCGAGCGCGACGGTCAGCATGACCGGACGGACCTACGACATCTCCGGAACGGCGCAGGGCTTCCGCACGGACAACGCCAGCTTCAACGCGCAGAGCCGATTCACCGTGAAGGTGGCGTGCTGAACTGCGGTTTACCTGCAGGTAGCCCACAGTCAAGTATTTCGCGCATAACGGTATCTATGAGTCCGCTGAGCACCATACTGCTCAAGGATCATCAGGCGATCTTGAACCGGATCGCACAACAACAAGGAGATCAGTGGTGAAGCGTGAATTCGTGGTCGCCCTGGGCGGTGCGGCGATTGTCATCGCAGGACTGTCCGGCTGTTCGTCAGATGACAAGAAATCCTCCGGCGCCGGCTCGGAGAAGGCGACCTCCTCGGCCTCCGGAACGGCGACGGCCTCGCCGACGGCGGCTTCGGGCACCGGTGGCACCAAGGTCACCATCGACGGCAAGGATCAGGCCGTGAACGGCTCGGTCGTGTGCGCCTCCATGGGCGGCAATACGAATATCGCCATCGGCGAGGGCGCCACCGGTATCGCCGCCGTCGTCAGCGACGGCGACTCACCGACGGTCACCTCGGTGGGCCTGGGCAACGTCAACGGCGTCACGCTCGCCTACGCTGCGGGCGCCGGCGGTGAGGCCAAGGCCGAGAAGGACGGCAAGACCTTCAAGATCAGCGGCACCGCGACGGGTCTCGACATGGCCAACCCCATGAGCCCGGTCAACAAGCCGTTCACCATCGAGGTCACCTGCCCGAACTGACGGGCGACGCCAACACGACGGCGGCGTCCCCCAGCGGGGGCGCCGCCGTTGTCGTCTGCGCTCAGGCCGGAGCCGGGAGGGTGTAGCCGGCAGCGGATTGGCGCAACTGCCAGATCTGCGCCGGGCACAACTCGTTGACGGCCTGATTGATCAGATAGGCGCCCTGGTAGTTGTCGGAGCTGTTGAACTCGGACATCACCTGCTGGACCAACTGGGCGTAGGACATCCGCCCGGCAACCCGGTCACAGACGGTGTGCCCGTAGGCGATGGCGGCGTCGGGGCCGGCGAAGTTGTAGCCCGGCCGCACCGTGACGTTCACCAGATACGCGACGACGTCCGCATGCGCCGCGGGCGCGGCCACGCCCGCCAGTCCCGCACCGAGCGCGCCCGCGACGATCAATCCCCGCAATGCCTTCATAGCGGTCAACCCTAAACCCGTGACGACGTGCGACGCTCCGGTTCGTGAGGGAAAGGCGGTCAGGGACGCGGGGACACCGGCGCGGGGGCCGGGTGGCGCCGTTGATGACGGCGCAGCCGGGCGAGCAACACCCGCCGGTGCACCTCGAAAGACAACGACATCGGGTCACGCCATAGCGGCGGCCTCTTCACGCTGTTCGCCATAATGCGTCCACTGTCGCACACCGAAGGCCACCAATCCGGTTGGCACACGCCGTCTTTGACAAATCTCACTCGCGAGGCGAACGCCGGGTGAACACGCCCCGACAGCGTCGTCACCACCGGATGACGGAACGGTTCCTGGCCAGCGAAAGAGACCACATTCGCTCTCGCGGCAATCTCATTTTCGCGGTGACACTGCGCAGTTTCGTCCGGCTCAGCGCCCGATGGCAGTGCGCCGGCGAATGAATTGACAGATCGACCAATTCATTCGCCGGAAACAGCCCGCACAGCCACTGACCCCTGTCAGTATGCGGGGCAGGTGTGCTTCCAGAAGGGGTCATTCGTGCAGCGTTTTTCAATGTGGGTGAGTACGGGTCTGTTGACCGCGGGAGTGTCGGCCGGCGTGCTGACCGGCGCGGGAGTCGCAGCGGCCGAGACCGGTTCGGCGCCGTCCTCGGAAGCAGGTACGCCGGGTACCTCTGAGCCCGGTGCCGCCAAGACCGAGTCACCCACCGACCCGAAGACCACCGAGCCCGGTGGCACGACCGAGAAACCGACCACCGCGGAGACCACAGGGACCACCACTGGGACCAGCGCTCCGTCGCAGCCCGAGCCCCCGAAGAAGAAAAAGAAGAAGGCCGCCGCCAGTTCGACGGCGCAGTCCGCCGTCGAGCACAAGGCCTCCACGTCCACCGCGGCCACCGAGACGGCCGCGACCACCAAGCCGGCCACTGCGACGTCCCAACCGGCGAAAACCGTGACGATCCCTACGACCCCATCGGTCGCGAACGCCACGACCGCGCTGCGTCTGGCCCAGGAGCCCGTCACCGCCGCGACCGCACCCACTGCCGTCAATCCGGTCAAGGTGATCGCCAGGGCCGTCACCGGGTTGGTCAACAACATCGGGTCCGCCATCATCAACGCGGTTCAAGCGCTGGAGCAGTTCGTCACCGGGCCGCCAGTGCTGCCGGCCGGCAGCACTGTCACTGTCCGCACCTCAACGATCCTGTTGGCGAACGGGCAACGGGTGAAGGCCAATTGGTACTACCCGGACGGCGATCAGCCGCCTGAGCAGATGATCCTGCTGCAGCACGGATTCCTGGCGCTGGGGCCGATGTACAGCTTCACCGCCGCCAACCTCGCCGAACGCACGAACAGCGTCGTCGTCACGCCGAGTCTCCCGTCGAACTTCCTGGCCGGGGACGACCACTGGCTGGGTGGGACGGGAATGTCGGAGGAGATCGCGAACCTGTTTACCGGCAACCGGGACGCACTCACCCAGAGCGCGATCGACGCCGGGTACGCCACCCGGTACGGCCTGACCGAGGAGACGGCCGCGCTACCGGAGAAGTTCGCCCTCGCGGGCCACTCGCTGGGCGGCAGCCTGGTCTCCGGTGCCGCCGGTTTCCTGGCGACCAACGGTGCCGCCGACAATCTGGTCGGTGTCATCCTGCTGGACGCCGTACCGAGCGAGGGAACGCTCGAGGCCGCCCTGCTCAAGTTGAATACCTATGCCGATTCACCTGGCGGGCACTACATCCCGGTCCGCGAGATCGGCGCGCCGAAGAACGCCTGGAACTCCACCAGCACCGTCAACCAGGCCTTGTCCACGGCTCGGCCGGACCGATTCAACGGCGTGATCCTGTCCGGCGGCGTGCACATGGATTCGATGCAGGGTGGCAACCCCGTGATCCAGTTCTTCGCCTTCCTGTTCGCGGGGTTCCCGCAGGCGCAGAATCCGCCGGCAGTCCAGAATCTGAGCGTCGACTGGCTGACGGCCTGGTTCGGGGGCACCGACGAAGGCGACGTGCCGACGCCGGGCAGCATCATCGACATCGACACCCCGAAGGGCACCGCGCACGGCCGGGTGATCGGGACCGCGCCGGTGAGCGCGGCGCTGACCATCAGCGCCTGATTCCTGACGTTTTGGTGGCGGTGAGTCCGGATCATCCGCTAGAACGTCGGAAACCAAAAGAACGGATCCAGCCGAAGCTGGATCCGTTCTTTTGTGGCGGTGGCGGAGGGATTTGAACCCTCGGACGGGGGTTACCCGTCACACGCTTTCGAGGCGTGCTCCTTAGGCCGCTCGGACACGCCACCGGGAGGCAGCTTACCGGTCGGCTGCGGTTGCCCCTAATCGCGTCGACGAGCACTAGCGCCGGCGCGCGAAGAACTCCTCCAGCGGTGCGGCGCACTCCGCCGCCAACACCCCGCCTCGCACCTGCGGGCGGTAGGTCAGCCGACGGTCGCGCACTACATCCCACAACGAGCCGACCGCCCCGGTCTTGGGCTCCCACGCCCCGAACACCAGCAGCCCGATCCGCGCCATCACGATCGCGCCGGCGCACATGGTGCACGGTTCGACCGTCACCGCCAGCGTGCAACCCTCCAGCCGCCAGCCGTCACCGAGGAGGGTCGCCGCCGCGCGCATCGCGAGGATCTCGGCGTGGGCGGTCGGGTCTCCGAGTTCCTCGCGGGCATTGGCCGCGCGGGCCAGCTCCGCCCCGTCCGGGCCGAACACCACCGCACCGATCGGCACGTCGTCGGGGCCCGCCCCCCGGGCGGCGTCCAGCGCCTGCCGGATCAGGGATTCGGGAGAACTCACCGACCGATCTTGTCGAGCACCTCGGACAGCTCCGAGTCGAAGCCCATCCGCTCGGCGATCGCACTGATCTGCTCGTCGATCTCCATGTCGATGTCGGAGACGATCACCCCGAGCACGCCCTCGGGCAGCCCGACGTCGGAGAGCAGGCCCAGGTCGCCCTCTTCGAACGGGTCCTGGTCCTCGAGGTCCTCGTCGTCGATGTCGGCGTCCAGCTTGTCCAGCACCTCGGCGGCGATGTCGTAGTCCAGTGCCGCGGTGGCGTCCGACAGCAGCAGCCGGGTGCCCGCAGGCGCGGGCCGAACGATGATGAAGAACTCGTCGTCGACGTCGATGAGCCCGAAAACCGCGCCGGCGCTGCGCAATTCGCGCAACTCCGTCTCAGCCGCAGACAGGCTGGTCAGAGCCGCGCGCCGCATCGGCGTGCAACGCCACTTGCCGTCCTCACGGACGACCGCAACCCCGAACCCCTCGGGGTGACCGGCAGCTTCCTGCGCCGGCGCACGCTGTGCTCCCATGGCGCTAACGCTAGTCGCAGACCAGGGGCTTTGACCACCTAATGACCGCCCACCCGCCCCGTATGCCAACCTTGACCCGTGACCGACACACCGGTGTGCGTGCTGGGACTGGGTTTGATCGGCGGTTCCCTGATGCGTGCCGCGCAGGCGGCCGGCCGGGACGTGTTCGGCTACAACCGATCCGTGGACGGCGTGGCCGCCGCCCGGCTCGACGGCTTCGACGCCACCGCCACCCTGGATGAGGCCCTGACCCGCGCCGCCACGAGCAGCGCCCTGATCGTCCTGGCCGTCCCGATGCCCGCGCTGGGCGTGCTGCTGGACCACATCCGCCGTATCGCCCCGGACTGCGCGCTCACCGACGTGACCAGCGTCAAAGGCGCCGTCCTGCGCGAGGTCGAGTCGCACGGGCTGCGATCCCGGTTCGTCGGCGGCCACCCGATGACGGGTACCGCGCACTCGGGTTGGGCCGCAGGCAGCAAGGGACTGTTCGCGGGCACCGCGTGGGTGGCCAGTGTGGACGACGGTGTCGATGCGCAGGTGTTCGCACAGGTGATGAACCTGGCCCTGGACTGCCGGGCGTTCGTGGTGCCGGCCCGCTCCGACGAACACGACGCCGCGGCGGCCGCCATCTCGCACCTGCCGCATCTGCTGGCCGAAGCCCTGGCCGTCACCGCGGGCGACGTGCCGCTGGCCTTCGCCCTGGCCGCCGGTTCCTTCCGGGACGGCACCCGGGTCGCGGCCACCGCCCCCGACCTGGTGCGCGCCATGTGCGAAGCCAACGCTGACGAACTGCTGTCCATGCTGGACCGCACCCTCGGGCTGCTCACGCAGGCCAGGGACCACCTTGCCGCGCACACGTCGGTCGCCGATCTGGTGGACGCCGGGCACGCCGCGCGCGTCCGCTACGACAGCTTCAGCCGGCCCGATATCCTGCACGTGACCGTCGGCGCCGACAACTGGCGCGAAGAACTGGCCGCCGCGGGCCGGGCGGGCGGGGTTATCAGATCCGCTTTGCCAGTCCGGGGTAATCGAGGATGAAGCCGTCGGAGTCCACCGTGATGGTGGTCTCCGCGATCGGCGACTTCAGGCTGATGCCGGCGTCCGTGCTGGTGTAGCTGATGGTCTCCGATTCCACCGTCAGCTCCGGCAGCCGCACATAGACCACGGGCAGGTTCAGTGATTCGGCGCGTTGGTGCAGGCCGGTCCGGCGGATCGGCAGGGCGTTGAAGAACGGGCTGAACACCACGTCGACGTCCAGCGCACCGTCGAAGGCAGCGCGCCTGGTCTGGTTCTGGTGGTCCTGCACCAGCCACATGTTCTCCTCATCGCGGGCGATGGAGAGCTGGCGTTCCCGCTCGGCGAGCGTCATGGTCAGCGACAGCCGCTTGGTGGCCCCGGACTCGTCGGTGACCAGGTCATAGGAGGCGCTGAACGCAGGGTGGACATCCGTGGCGGCGGCGACGATCCGGCCGTAGGCCTTGATGCGGTTCCCGGACAGCTGTACCCGGACCGATTCCATCCGGGGCAGGTCATGGGCCCGCCACGTGAGGATGGCCGGCCAGGGGCTGTCGGCTGGCACAGTGTCTGATTCTGGGCCTGAGCGTGGGGCTGCGTCAGTCACGCCTCTACCGTAGGCGACGGACCCCTGGCTTCGTAGCCGCGTTCGGAACTCCGATTCGGACCCCCGGATTCCAGGGCCACCTCGTCGTCCAGCAGCGGCTGCGGGAAACGGCGCCAGCGGTCGGCTCCCGGCTGCGACAGCCAGACCGCTAACGCCATCGCCGCGTCGAGGATCAGCGCCAGCGCCGTGACCATCAGGGCGCCCACCAGAGCGATGTGGAATTGGCGCACCTTGATGCCGTCGATCAGGTACCGGCCCAGCCCGCCGAGGCTGGCGTAGGCCGCGACGGTCGCGGTGGCCACGATCTGCAGGGTGGCGGTGCGCAACCCGCTGAGGATGAGTGGCAGGGCGTTGGGCACCTCGACCCGGAACAGCACCTGACGTTCGGTCATGCCCATGGACCGCGCCGCGTCGACGACGGCGGGTTCGACGTTGGCGATGCCCGCGTACGTTCCGGCCAGCAGCGGTGGGATACCCAGCAGCATCAGCGCGACGGTCGGCGGGATCAGTCCCAGCCCCCACAGCAGCACCCCGAGCAGCAGGACACCCAGGGTCGGCAGTGCCCGCAGGGCGTTGACGCCGGTGACCACCAGGAACGTGCCGCGGCCGGTGTGCCCGATGAGCAGGCCGATCGGGACGGCGACCAGCACGGAGAACACCACCGCGATCACGGTGTATTGCAGATGTTCGGCGATCCGGATGCCCAGACCGGCCGGGCCGGACCAGTTCGCCGCGGTGAAGATGAAGGACAAAGCCTCCTGCAGAAAGTTCACCGGGCACCCGCCTTCGCGCTGTCCTTTTGGACCCAGGGGGTCAAGGCCTTGCCCGCCAACAGGATCAGCGTGTCGATGACCACCGCGAGAACAAAGATCGCGATGATGCCCGCCACGATCTGACCGCTCTTGTTGGCTTGATAGCCCTCGGTGAACCAGGTGCCCAGGCCGCCGATACCGATCACCGAGCCGACCGACACCATCGAGATGTTCGTCACCGCGACCACCCGCAGGCTCGCGATGAGCACCGGGATGGCCAGCGGCAGTTCGATTTTCACGATCCGGGTGATGGGGCGGTAGCCGACGGCGGTGGCCGCGTCCAACACATCGGCGGGTACCGCATCCAGCGCTTCGGGCACGGCCCGCACCAGCAGGGCGGTGGTGTACAGCGTGAGTGCGACAAGGACGTTGGCCTCATCGAGGATGCGGGTCGGGATGACCAGTGGCAGCGCCACGAACAAGGCCAGCGACGGGATGGTGAAGATGATGCTGGCGATCACCGTGATGACGCGGCGCGGCAGCGTGGTGCGCTGCACGAACGCGCCGACCGGAATCGCGATGAGCAGGCCCAGGACGATCGGCACCAGCGACAGTCGCAGGTGGATCAGCGTGAGCGCCCAGGCCTTGTCCAGATGGGTCAGCAGGTACGTCACGCGGCCGCTACCCGACCTTCGGTATGCGGCGCTGTTGTTGCAGTGCCGCCAGCACATCGTCGGCGTTGATGCCGCCGAGCAGACGGCCGTCCTCGTCGACCGCGACCCCGAGACCGGACGGTGAGGACAGCGCCGCATCCAGCGCGAGCCGCAGCGAGCCGTCGGGCCGGAAGAAGGACCCGCCACCGATCGTGCTGTCGTACAACGCACTTCCCCTGCGGTGCACCTCGACACCCTCGGCGTTGATCCACGCGAACGGCTTACCGTCGGCACGGATCACCAGCGCCCATTCGCCGGGCGCCAGCTGCTGCGCGTCGATCTCGGCCTCGGCGACCTGGCGGATGTCGTGCAGCGGCAGGCCGGTCGCGCCGAAGAACTGCAGGCCGCGGTAGCCGCGGTCGGCGCCGACGAAACCGGACACCAGTTCGTTGGCCGGGTTGGAGAGCACGAACGAAGGTTCGGCGTACTGCTGCAGCACCCCGCCGCGGCCGAACACGGCCACCTTGTCCCCGAGCTTGACCGCCTCGTCGATGTCATGGGTGACGAACACGATGGTCTTGCGCAGTTCGCTTTGCAGCCGCAGGATTTCGGCCTGCAACTCCTCGCGCACCACGGGGTCGACGGCACTGAACGGCTCGTCCATCAGCAGGATGGGCGGGTCGGCCGCCAGCGCCCTGGCCACCCCCACCCGCTGCTGCTGACCGCCGGACAGTTGCGCCGGGTAGCGGTTGGCGAGCTTGGGATCCAGCCCCACGCGTTCCAGCACATCGAGCGCGGCTTTGCGTGCGGCACGGCGGGTTTCACCTTTGAGCACCGGCACGGTGGCGACGTTGTCGACGACGCGCTGATGCGGCATGAGCCCGGCGCTCTGGATGACGTAGCCGATACCGAGGCGAAGCTTCACCGGATCAACCTTGGTGACTTCGTTCCCGTCGACGGTGAGCGTGCCCGAGGTCGGTTCGATCATCCGGTTGATCATCCGCATGGACGTGGTCTTGCCGCAGCCCGAGGGCCCGACGAAGGCGGCCAGGGTGCCCTCGGGAATGTCGAGGGTGAGGTCGTCGACGGCGACGGTCCCGTCCGGATACTTCTTGGTGACGTTGGTGAAGGTGATCATCGCACTACTCACTTACCGGGAAGGGGCTTGTCGAAACCGTTGTCGCTGATCCACTTTCCAGCCGCCTCATCCGGGTCGACGCCCTTGTTGCCTTCGACCGAGGTATTGAGTTCGATCAGGGCCTCGGTGGTCAGTTTCGCACTGACCGCGTCGAGCACACTCTTGAGCGGGGCGGACAGTTTCTGGGAAGCGACCAGCGGCACCACGTTCGCGGCGAGGAACACGCTCTTGGGATCGTCGAGGACCACGAGCTTGTCACTCTCGATGGCCGGCGAGGTGCTGAAGATGTTCGCGGCGGTGACGGTGCCGCCCTTGAGCGCCTGTACCGTCGCCGGGCCGCCGCCGTCGCTGATCGCGACGAAATTGGCAGGCGAGATGTTCAGCCCGTACTTCTCCTGCAGGCCCTTCAGCCCGGTCTGCCGGGTCTGAAACTCCGACGGGCCGCCGACTTTCACCTCCGGCGAGTGCGCCGCGAGATCCGCGATGGACTTCAGATTCCACTTCTTCGCGGTGGCTTCGGACACCGCGAGGGTGTCCTTGTCCTCGGCCGGAGAGGGATACAGGATCGACAGGTCACCCGGAACCGCCTGCAGTAGGGCCAGCAACACCGCGTCGGAGGTGGTGGCCGTGGACTTCTCGTCGAAGTACTGGAGCAGATTTCCGGTGTACTCCGGGATCAGATCGATGGAATGATCCTGCACGGCAGGGATATAGGTCTCCCGGCTGCCGATGCCGAACTGCCGCTTGATGGTGAAGCCGTTGGCTTCCAGCGCCTGAGCGTAGATCTCGGCGATGATCTTGGACTCCGTGAAATCGGCCGAGCCGACGGTGATCGATTTCAGGTCGCCGGAGACCTCGCCGCCGCCCAGCGGATTGGAACTGCCACACCCGGCGCTCATCACGGCAACCATCGCTGCGATGACGACCAACAATCTAGATCTGCAGCGCATACCGTCCCCTCGGCCGTATTGGCTGTTGCTGCGTGCCAATTTCCTCGACAGTAACGGGCCACGCCGCGACATGCCGGGCTTTACTTCACCGTGAGGTGGTTTGCTTCTGACCCGCAAAGGGCAAAGATGGTGTCATGAGCACCGATCCCACCGCGTCGGATGCGGCCTTCAATTCCCCGGGCGAGCCGCTTCCGGAAGTACCCGCGGCGCCGCCACCTCCGCCGGAGGACGCGGTCAAGTTCACCCGGGCCGCGGCGCTGTGGTCGTCGCTGATCATCGGGTTCGTCATCCTGATCGTCCTGCTGATCTTCATCGCGCAGAACACCGATTCCGGCACCTTCCACTTCCTCGGCTGGAACTGGACGCTGCCACTCGGGGTGGCGCTGCTGCTGGCCGCGGTGTGTGGCGGGCTGCTTGCCGTGTTCGTCGGCGCCGCGCGCATCGTGCAATTGCGTCGCGCGGCCCGCAAGAACCTGAAGGCCGCACGGCGCCTCTAGATCGCTGCCTCTAGATCAGCTTGAGTCCCTCGGCGATCAGCGGTGCCACTGCTTCGCCGACGCGGGACGGTGCGCCGCCCTCGCGGGCGCGGAAGTCGATGCCCGCGGCGATGATGGCCAGCTTGAAATACGCCAAGGCCATGTAGAAGTCCCAGTTGGCCAGGTCCTGACCGCTGGCGCGCGCGTAACGCTCGGCCAGACCATCCGCCGACGGTAGCCGCGGCGAGGTCCATGCGGCCTGCATGCCGAGCACATCGTCGAAGTTCGGGTTGCGGTAGACGCACATCAGCGCCGCGTCGGACAGCGGGTCGCCGAGCGTGGAGAGCTCCCAGTCCAGCACCGCGCGCACCACCGAGGCGTCCGAGTTGTCCAGGATGGTGTTGTCGATGCGATAGTCGCCGTGCACGATCGATGCCCGGGAGCTGGCCGGAATCCCTTCTGCCAGAGCGGAATGCAGCCTTGTGACGTCCGCGTCGCGGGTGTCGTCGGCCAGCCGCACCAGATCCCACTGCGAGCCCCAGCGCCGGACCTGGCGCTCCAGGTAGCCGTCGGCCTTGCCGAAATCACCGAGTCCCACGGCTTGCGGGTCGACAGCGTGCAGGTCGGCCAGCACCGTGATCAACGCGTCCACACACTTGTCGATCACCTCGGCGTCGCCGAGTTCCTCCAGTTCGGAGGCGCTGCGTACGACGCGGCCCTCGACGTTCTCCACCATCTGGAACGGCGCGCCAAGCACCGAGTCGTCATCGCGCATGGTGATCGCGCGGGCCACCGGCACGGGTGTGCCCGCCAGGCCGGCGACCACCTTGTATTCGCGGGCCATATCGTGCGCCGACGGGGTCAGCCCGTGCAGCGGCGGCCGGCGCAGCACCCACTTGGACGCGTCGTCGAACACCCGGAAGGTCAGATTCGAGCGTCCACCGGAGATCAACTCGGCGCGCAGCTCACCGGAGCGGGCGATCCCCTCCGCGCGCAGGTAGGCGTCCAGGGCGTCGAGATCGAGTCCTTCAAGGGTGGTCACCGGAACTGTTTACCACTGCACGTTTCGCGGCAGCAGATCCCATACGTGTTCGGTGCCGTTCACCGAGGCGACGGCCAGCTTGCCGCTGCGCGAGGACAGCAACCGCGTCACCGACGCGTAGTCCACGTGGAACGACAGCAGCCGCTCGGTGCCCAGGATGTGGTGCAGCAGGACGTTGATGACCCCGCCGTGGCCGAACACCGCGACGGTGTCCTCGTGAGCGGCGCCCGCGACGATGTCGTCCACCGCCGCCACCACGCGGCCGAGGAACGCCTTCTCGTCGACACTGCTCGGCAGATGCCCGGAGACCAGCCGGGCCAGCTCCTCGGGGTTGTCCTTGGCGATCTGCTCGATCGGCACGTAGTGCGTCATGTCGCGGTCGTATTCGGCGAGCCGCTCGTCGACGTCGATGGGCAGGCCGAGAGCCTCGGCGAGCGGGCCCCCGGTCTGGATCGCGCGGCGCTGCGGGCTGCTCACCAGCCGGGTGATCGGGAAGCGCTCCAGCGCGTCGGGCAGGCGCGCCGCCTGCGCGACACCCTCGCCGGACAGGTCCGGGTCAGAACCCTGACCTGGCTCGCTGCGCAGGGGTAACGCATGTCGGACCAGAAGCAGTTGCACCGTGACACCATATGGCCCGTGCGTGCTTTCGCCTGCCCGGTGTGCGACACCTTCATCGCGTTCGAAGCCGATCACTGCGCCGACTGTGGCACCGAGCTGGGTCTGCACCTGCCGTCACTGAACATACTGGCCCTCGCCGACGGGGTGGCGGTGCACGAGGGCACCCGGTGGGTCCGGTGCAACCAGCACCGGACGCTGGCGTGCAACTGGCTGGCCCCCGAGGAACAGGACGAAGAGTCCCTCGCCGGTCCCCGGGGCCGCTGCCTGTCCGGTTCGTTGATCCGCCGCGAACCGGCCGCCGACGACACCCTGGCCCGGGAAAAGCTGGTGCCGACCACGGCGGCGCTGCGCCGGCTGGTGTTCCAGCTGGCGGACAT
This sequence comes from Mycobacterium sp. P2_H7, assembly GCF_056403275.1. Taxonomy (NCBI): domain Bacteria; kingdom Bacillati; phylum Actinomycetota; class Actinomycetes; order Mycobacteriales; family Mycobacteriaceae; genus Mycobacterium; species Mycobacterium sp. P2_H7. Next base: position 235,079 of record NZ_JBFUFU010000006.1, read on the forward strand.
CGGCTTGCCGATCGAGCCGTACTGGATGCGCGACGGTGGGCTGGCCTTCGACCTGCTGTCCAGCTACACCACGGGCGAGAAGGTGATCATCGGCCACGCCAACGGGGTGATCACCATCGACGTGGTCGAGTCGCTCGACGACTACCGGGAGTCGCTGCGGGTGCGTCTCGGTGAGCCGTACCGCACCATGCTGGGCCACTTCCGGCACGAGGTGGGGCACTACTACCAGAATGTGCTCGTCGAAAATGGTTCCGGCGCAGATGTTTATCTCGACGACTGCCGGAAGCTGTTCGGCGATGAACAGGCCGGTTACAGCGAGGCGATCGCCCGGCACTACAAGCTGGGCGCCCCCGAAGGCTGGGCGGCGACGTTCATCTCCGAGTACGCGACCATGCACCCGTGGGAGGACTTCGCCGAGTGCTTCGCGCACTACCTGCACATCGCCGACACCATGGACACCGCGCGGGAGGCGGGCATGGTGCTGCATGCCGACCGGGTGCGGTTCAACGCGCCGCGCGACATCGTGGCGCTGGAGTGTTACGACGACGAACCGATCGAACGGATGCTGTTCGACTGGAAGTGGATGTCGCTGTTCTTCAACCGGGTGAACACGGCGATGGGCAAGAATCCGTTGTACCCCTTCGAGATCCCGCCCGCGGTGGTGGACAAACTCGCATTCGTCCACCGCGTCATCCGCGATACCGCCAGGAGTTGACGTGGGTTACGCCGACGAACTGTTCGACCTGACCGACCGGGTGGTGCTGATCACCGGCGGCAGCCGAGGCTTGGGCCGCGAGATGGCATTCGCCGCCGCGCGGTGCGGTGCCGACGTGGTGATCGCCAGCCGCAACCTGCAGTCGTGCGTCGAGGTGACGCAGGAGATCACCGCCACCACGGGCCGGGCCGCGTTGGCCCACGAGGTACACGTCGGGCGGTGGGATCAGTTGGAGCCCTTGGCTGATGCCGCCTACGCCCGGTTCGGCAAGGTGGACGTGCTGGTGAACAACGCCGGTATGTCGCCGCTGTACGAGTCGCTGGGCACGGTCAGCGAGAAGTTGTTCGACTCGGTGGTGAACCTGAACTTCAAGGGACCGTTCCGGTTGACCGCCCTGATCGGTGAGCGCATGGTGGCCGACGGCGGCGGGTCGATCATCAATGTGAGCTCGTCGGGGTCACTGCGCCCGGACCAGTACATGCTGCCCTATGCCGCCGCGAAGGCCGGATTGAACGTGCTGACCGAGGGTTTCGCGAAGGCATTCGGTCCGACGGTACGGGTCAACACCTTGATGGCAGGCCCGTTCCTGACCGATGTCAGCAAGGCCTGGGACTTCAGCACAGAACGGCCGTTCGGCGACTTCCCGTTGCAGCGCGCCGGCAATCCACCCGAGATCGTCGGCGCCGCACTGTTTCTCATGTCGGACGCGTCCAGCTTCACCACCGGGTCGATCCTGCGCGCCGACGGCGGCCTGCCCTAGGACACCGCGCCGACTGGCCACTCGACGCAGCTAGGGCGTGATGATGGCGAAACCCGGATCGGGGCGGTCCAGGACACCGAGCAGTGCCGCCAGTGCGCCGGCATCCCCGGTGGTCTCCACGCCGGGCGAATCGGTGTCACCGGCGGCGAAGGCCAGCAACCGCCCCTTGGTGGCGAACGTGACCGTCGCCGTGGCGGTCGAAGGGTCGGCCGGTGTCTTACGGTGCACCAGCACCCCGTTGCGCAACGTCAGCCGGTAATCCGCCGCCAGGTCGACGAAGGTCACGTCGATGGTCAGGTCCAGATCCCAGGCGCGGGGGCCGTTGACGTTGATGGCGAAGGTGTCGAACACCTGCTCCGGGGTGAGCTGACTCATCAGCGACGGGGACGCCGTCTGGGTGGGGGTCCCGAAGTTGCCCTCACGCAACTCGGTGGCGCCCGAGAGGAAGAAGTTGCGCCACACCGCGTTCTCGGCGCCGTAGGCCAGCTGCTCGAGGGTGTCGGCGTACAGCCCGCGGGCCGCCGTGTGCTTCTCGTCGGTGAAGATGACGTGATCCAACAGCGTTGCCGCCCAGCGGAAATCGCCATCATCGAAGGCCTGTTGGGCCAATTCGACGACGCGGTCCACGCCGCCGATGGCCTCGACATAGCGCAGGCCCAGCGCTTGCGGCGGATGCTGCCAAAGCCGGCCCGGGTTCCCGTCGAACCACCCCATGTAGCGCTGGTACACCGCCTTGACGTTGTGGCTGACCGACCCGTAATAGCCATGGGTGTGCCAGGCCTTTTCCAGCGCCGGCGGCATCTGGAACGTCTCGGCGATCTCGATACCGGTGAAGCCCTGGTTGAGCTGGCGCAGCGTCTGGTCGTGCAGGTAGGCGTACAGATCCCGTTGCACGGACAGGTAGTCGACGATGTTGTCGTGTCCCCATGTCGGCCAGTGATGCGAGGCGAACACCACGTCGGCGCGGCCGGCGAAGGTGTCGATGGCCTCGGTGAGGTAGCCGGCCCAGCCGTGYGGGTCGCGGACCAGCGCGCCGCGCAGGGTCAACAGGTTGTGCAGGTTGTGGGTGGCGTTCTCGGCCATGCACAGGGCCTTGAATTTCGGGAAGTAGAAATGCATCTCGGCGGGCGCCTCGGTGCCCGGCGCCATCTGGAACTCGATCTCGACACCGTCGATGGTGTGCTTCTCGCCGGTGCTGCGCACGTCGACGGTGGGCACGATCAGCGCGACCTCACCGGTGGAGCCGACCTGCCCGAGGCCACACCCGACCTGGCCCTGCGGTCCGCGGTCGAGCACCGCGCCGTACATGTAGGCGGCGCGGCGTGCCATGGCCGTGCCCGCGTACACGTTCTCCTGCACGGCATGGTCGGTGAAGCCCTCCGGCGCCAGGATCGCGACCGTGCCGGCGTCCACGTCGGCCTGTGAGGTGACGCCGAGGACGCCGCCGAAGTGGTCGACGTGGCTGTGGGTGTAGATGACCGCGACGACGGGCCGGTCACCGCGGTGCGCGCGGTACAGTCCCAGCGCGGCGGCCGCGGTCTCGGTGGAGATCAGCGGGTCGATGACGATGACACCGGTGTCGCCCTCGATGAAGCTGACGTTCGACAAGTCCAGGCCGCGCACCTGGTAGATGCCGGGGACCACCTCATACAAACCCTGCTTGGTGCACAGCTGGGACTGCCGCCACAGGCTTGGGTGCACCGTGTCCGGCGCATCACCGGTCAGGAAGCCGTAGGAGTCGTTGTCCCACACCACTCTTCCGTCCGGCGCGGTCACCACGCAGGGCTCCAGCGCGCCGATGAACCCACGGTCCGCGTCCTCGAAATCGCGGGTGTCGGCGAACGGCAGACCGTCGTGGTGCTCGTGATTGGCTGAGGAGATGGTGGCGGTAGCGGGCTTCTGCTCCATGCGCCCTAGCCTGCCACCCGGTGCAGGGTGACGTCAGCCAATACGCCGCCCTCCACCGTCGCGGTCATATAGGTGCAGAACGGCTGCCGCCGACGGTCGGTGGGTGACCCCGGATTCAGCAGCCGAAGTCCGGTGGACGCGGTGGCGTCCCACGGAATGTGACTGTGCCCGAACACCAACACATCGGTGTCCGGGTACTGCCGCGCCATGCGTTCGTCGCGCCCGGCCGACGCCCCGGTCTCGTGGACCACCGTGAACCGCAGTCCGTCCAGCGTCGCGTCGGCACGTTCGGGTAGCCGTGCCCGCAGTTCGTCACCGTCGTTGTTGCCCCAGCAGGCCAGCAGCCGTCGGGACCGTGCCGTCAGCTGATCCAGCAGCGCCGGCGACATCCAGTCCCCGGCATGGATCACCACATCGGCGGAGGCGACCTCGCTCCAGACCGCCGCGGGGAGGTCCTTCGCGCGCGTGGGCACATGGGTATCCGCGATGAACAGCAGGCGCACCGCACCACCGTAACGCGGTAGGCAACGCAAACGTTGCTGAAAATTGTCTTGAATGATCAACAAAGCCCCGGAAACCGGGCTTGACATCGCCTGCAAACTGCTCAAGCATGGCTCCAAACTGGGAGTATTAAGTGTCCTCAACCCAAATGCGCACATACCTGGCGGTTGCTTCTGCGGTGCTTGCGGTGTTTGCCTTCGTGCTCTTGAGCGGCGTCGGCGGACCTCGTGTCACGACGACCGTCGGGTACGTGGGCCTGGTCTACTTCACCGCCGTCGCCGCCTTGGCCTCCGCACGTGCCGCGCGCAACGCCCTGGGCCCCCGCCGGTGCAGCTGGCGAGCCATGAGCGTGGGGTTGACGGGCTGGGTCGTCGGCAGCCTGATCTGGGCCTATTACGGCGTGATCCGCAACATCGCTCCGCCGTTCCCGTCGCTGGCCGATCTCGCCTACTTCGTGTTGCCGATCTGCGTCTGCGCGGCGTGGGCGACCCAGGCCTCGACGAGCAAGCTCACCCGTTTGCGCCCCCTGCTGGACGGGATCGTCATCGCCGCGGCGCTGTTCCTGGTGTCCTGGGTGGCCATCCTGCGTGACGTGTTCGAGACGAGTCACGCCAGCACCTTCGCGCTCACGGTGGCGGTCGCGTTTCCCGTCTCCGACGTGATCGTCATCACCCTCGCGGTCCTGGTCGCGTCGTCGGCACCGGTCGGGCACCGCCGCACCGTCGGTCTGGTCGCGGCGGGGATGACGGTGACCGCCCTTGCCGACAGCACTCATCTGTACCTGCGGGCGCACGGCCTGCCGTCCAACTCCGCCATGTTCATCAGCTGGGCCACCGGCGCCCTGTTGATCACCGCGGCGGCGCTGATCTCCAGCCGCACCCCCGGTGCGATCGCCGTCGCGGAGCGCCCACCGTCGCGCCTGGGCATCTCATTGCCCTACATCCCGCTGCTGGCGGCGGTCGGCGCCGGCTTTCTCTATATGTGGCCGATCCATCAGACGCGGCCCATCATCATCGCGGCGGCCGTGCTGGTCACCGTCGCCGCGGTCCGTCAGCTCATCGCGCTGATCGACAACCGCAGGCTGTTCGCGGCCGTCGCCGCCCAGGCCCTCCGTGACCCGCTGACCGGCCTGGCCAACCGGCTGCTGTTCACCGACCGTCTGCACCACGCCATGGGCCTACGGCACCGCGACGGCCGCGCCGTCGCGATCCTCACCCTCGACCTCGACGATTTCAAGCTCGTCAACGACCACCTCGGGCATCCGTCGGGGGACGCGCTGCTGCGCGCCATCGCCATGCGCCTGATGGACACCGTGCCCGACGGCGACAACGTCGCCCGGCTCGGTGGCGACGAGTTCGCCATCCTCATCGAGGGCGGTGACGAACTGCCCGAGGCCATCGCCCAGCGCGTCGCCGAAGCGTTCGACGACCCGTTCGTGCTGGACGGCGAGGAACTGTTCATGCATCCGAGCATCGGGTTGGCGACCGCGCCGGATCCCGAGGCCGAGGACATCTCCGCCGACGAGTTGTTCAAGCGGGCCGACGTGGCGATGTACGCGGCCAAACGCACGGGCGTCGGCGGGGTGCAGTCCTTCGACCCGGAGATGCGGCTGGACCGGGTCGAACTGCCGGAGTCGTTGAGCGACACCGGTAAACGCCGGCGCGCCTCGGTCGCCGGCATCCGCCTGCTCGGGCAGCTACGGCGCAGCATCGACAACGGCGAACTCACCCTGGCCTATCAGCCCAAGGTCTCGCTGACCACCGGCGGCATCGTCGGCGTGGAGGCGCTGCTGCGCTGGCCACACCCCGAACTGGGGATGCTGATGCCCGGCGAGTTCCTCCCGCTGGTCCGCCAGAACGGCCTGATCGGCGCGGTCACCGACCTGGTGCTCGATCAGGCGGCCCGGGACGCCGCCCAGTGGTACGCGGCAGGCAGTTGCGAGGTGCCGGTCTCGATCAATCTGTTCGCGCCGTCGCTCGACGACACCACGCTGCCCGACCGCATCGCCGCGGTGCTGGCCGGCTACCGGCTGCCGGCCGGCTCGCTGATGATCGAACTCACCGAGCACTTCCTGCTGTCCGGCAGCCGGCGTGCCGCCAAGGTGATCGAGCGGCTGCGCGCCTCCGGGGTGGGGGTCTCCATCGACGATTTCGGCACCGGCTACGCCACCATGAGCTACCTGCGCGACCTGACGATCGACGAGCTCAAACTGGACCAGCAGTTCGTGGCGCAGATCCTGGACAGCCCGCGCACGGCGGCGATCGTGTGCTCGGTCATCGGACTGACCCATGCGCTCGGCATCACCAGCGTCGCCGAGGGCGTCGAGGACGCCGCCACCGCCCAGCGGCTGCGCGAGTTCGGCTGTGAAGTCGGCCAGGGGCATTATTTCGCCGAGCCGATGTTCGCCAGGGAACTGCGGGCCCGGCTGGCCGTCAACGAGCGATTCGACACCAGCCGGCTGCCGGTTGTTCAGCCGTTCGAGACGCTCTAAAAGTCGGCGGCCGAACGGAATCGGCCATCGGGCCGTCGTCCCCGCCAATTTCACAGCTGCTACTCAGGGTTTCGCACTAAGGTCCCGCGCGTGCAAGCGAACGCGGCATACCGACGGTTGATTCGACACGTATCCGTCCGCGGGCTGGTGATGACGGCGGCGATGGCGGCGGTGGCAGGACTTGCTGCGCTGACGATCCTGCACACGCCCAGTCGCGGCCCGGCGTACGTACCGGCCGCCCCAGAGCCATCTCCGAGCACGATCGCACCGGTTGTGGTGGCACCCGTCATGAGCGCTGCGCCGACCCGGTCAGCGACCGCGGAGCCCTCGTCCACCGTCGAGCCCTCGGTCACCGTCGAGCCGGCTCCGGCGGCCACCGTCGAGCCGACCGAGACCGTCGAGCGACCGGCGACCGCGGCTCCGTCGACGACCGCGGCTCCGTCGACGACCGCCGCGCCGCCGACTTCCGCCACACCGTCGAAGCGGCCCAATCCGAAGACGAATGTGACGCGGACCAATTCGCCGGCGTACATGCACCCGCCCACTCATCCGTAGGCGAAAATGAAGCGACTCCCGGGGCGTGTCGCTGCTGCCGCGGGAGTCGTCGATGGTGGTGCTCGGTGCGCCCGAAGGGATTCGAACCCCTAACCTCTTGATCCGTAGTCAAGTGCTCTATCCGTTGAGCTACGGGCGCTGGGTGGTGCTGGTCTAACTATTCAGTTGTTCGGCGGAGGCGAGAGGATTTGAACCTCCGGTCCGCTTTAAGGCGGACAACTCATTAGCAGTGAGTCCCATTCGGCCGCTCTGGCACGCCTCCTGAACGATCTGAGGGTACCGGACCCCCGGAACCGCCGAGCGCACAGATTACACACGCCGGAGCGCGGAAGGCAAAGCGCGACATCGGGCGGCCGTCCGCGCACCCCTAGAATGACCGGGTGACTGCCCGCCTGCGCCCCGAAATGGCCGACCTCCCGGCCTACACGCCGGGCCGCACGGTGCCCGGCGCCATCAAGATCGCCAGCAACGAGACCGTGGACGGTCCGCTGCCCAGTGTCCGCGACGCCGTCGCCGCGGCGGTGGACACCATCAACCGGTACCCGGACAACGGCTACCAGGATCTGCGCGAGCGGCTGGCCAAGCACGTGAACTTCGCCCCCGAGAACATCTCGGTGGGCGCCGGATCGGTGAGCCTGTGCCAGCAGCTCATTCAGATCACCTCCACGGTGGGCGACGAGGTGATGTTCGGCTGGCGCAGTTTCGAGATCTACCCGCTGCAGGTGCGCACCGCCGGCGCCACCCCGGTCGCGGTGCCGTTGACCGACCACACCCACGACCTGGACGCCATGCTGGCCGCCGTCACCGAGCGCACCCGGCTGATCTTCGTGTGCAACCCGAACAATCCCACCTCCACCGTGGTGGAGCCGGCCAGGCTGGCCGAGTTCGTCGCCGCGGTGCGCTCGGACATCCTGATCGTCATCGACGAGGCGTATGTCGAGTACATCCGAGACGGCTTGCTGCCCGACAGCTTGGCCCTGGTTCGCAACCATCCGAATGTCGTTGTGCTGCGCACATTCTCCAAGGCGTACGGGTTGGCCGGGCTGCGGGTCGGGTATGCCGTCGCCGACCCGGACATCATCACCGCCTTGGGCAAGGTCTATGTGCCGTTCACGGCAACCACGGTGTCCCAGGCCGCCGCCATCGCCAGTCTCGATGCCTCCGACGAGCTGCTGGCCCGCACCGACAATGTTGTCGCCGAACGCATTCGGGTCAGCGCCGCACTGCGTGAGGCCGGCTACGAGTTGCCGCCCTCCCAGGCCAACTTCGTCTGGCTGCCGCTGCCCGGCCGGACCGACGACTTCGTCAACGCCGCCGCCGAGAGCCGCATCGTCGTGCGCCCCTACGGCCAGGACGGGGTGCGGGTGACCGTTGCCGCACCGCACGAGAACGACGCCTTCCTGGCCTTTGCCCGCAACTGGATCTCGTCCCGAGGAGAAGAAATATGAGCCACCGCAACGTCTTCGACGAACTGAAGGAGCGGGACGACCAGATCGCCGAATCCGAACTCGACGAGTTCTGGGCGACGCTGCCGCCGGCCGACCTGCAGTTCATGCTCGGCGAATGGCAGGGCGGCGAGTTCCAGACCGGGCACAAGGCCAACGGATTCATGAAGCGGCTCAACTGGTTCGGCAAGACGTTCAACTCGATTGAGGATGCCAAACCGCTGGTGTGCCTGGACGCCGACGGCAACAAGTTCTCCAACACCGAGGCCATGAACGGCGAAGCCAGCCTGTGGCTGGAGGAGTTCCGCGGCGAAGCCACGGCCTCGATGGTCTATGACGGCCGGCCCGTGCACGACCACTTCAAGGTGATCGACGACAACGCCGTGCTGGGCATCATGAACGGCAAGGCCGCGGTGGTCGACGGCAAGTACCTCTACTTCTACCTGGAACGCGTCTAGCCGTGAAGCGGGCGGCGGCGACCGGCCTGGCGGCGCTGGTGCTGCTCGCCGGGTGCGCACGCACCACCGAGGGATCGGTGGCGATGACCACAGAACCCGGCCCGGCCTTGACGACGCGGCCGAGCACGTCGGCACCGAGCACGTCGGCACCGAGCACGACGCGTACCCGCACGCCCCGCGGCTCCACCGTTCCCGACGTGCCCGCGCCCCCTGGCGCACTCACCATGACCTGTGGTGAATACAACACCTTGGACGCGGCCACCCAGCAGGCCGTCATCAACGCGATCCTGCAGCAGGAGCAGTCGATCCTGAGCCCGGACAACATCGACGTGGCCAAGACGCTGGCCGACGCGGTCTGCCAGTTCCTGGCCGACAGCACGGTCAGTGAGGTGCTGCTGGGAGGGCCCGTTCCCTAGCGCTAACCTTCACGCCATGGCTTATGAATCCGTCACCGTCGACATCGCCGACCACGTCGCACGCGTCACACTGATCGGGCCGGGCAAGGGCAACGCCATGGGGCCCGCCTTCTGGGACGAACTGCCCGACGTATTCGGCACCCTGGACGCCGATCCCGAGGTCCGCGCGATCGTGCTGACCGGCTCGGGCAAGAATTTCAGCTACGGCCTGGATCTGGCGGCGATGGGCTCGACGATGCCCGGCCTGGATGCGGGGGCCAAGGCGCGCAGCCAGTTCCACACCAAGCTGCAGAAGATGCAGGGCGCGATCAGCGCCGTGGCCGATTCCCGAACCCCGACCGTCGCCTCGATTCACGGGTGGTGCATCGGCGGCGGTGTCGATCTGATCAGTGCGGTCGACATCCGTTATGCCAGTGCCGATGCCAAGTTCTCGGTGCGCGAGGTCAAGTTGGCGATCGTCGCCGACGTGGGCAGCCTGGCCCGGCTACCGCTGATCCTGTCCGACGGTCACCTGCGCGAATTGACGCTGACTGGCAAGGACATCGACGCGGCACGCGCCGAGAAGATCGGTCTGGTCAACGACGTGTACGCGGACGCCGAGGCCTCGCTGGCCGCGGCACATGCCACCGCGGCCGAGATCGCCGCCAACCCCCCGCTGACGGTCGCCGGCGTCAAGGACGTCCTCGATCAGCAGCGCATCGCCCGGGTGTCGGAGAGCCTGCGCTACGTGGCGGCGTGGAACTCGGCGTTTTTGCCGTCGAAGGATCTCGCCGAGGCGGTCACCGCGATGTTCCAGAAGCGGCCGCCCCAATTCACCGGCGAATAGCGGCTTTTCGAATTACACCGCTGTCAGTCGCGACACGGTCACGGATGCGCAAACATCCGCGCACCGGTAGCCACAGGAGCACCACCGGACACTAACGTCACACATACAACGTGCAGACGTCTCTTTCGGCGTCCGCTCCTGAAAGGTGTGACATGTCGCGGCGTCGTCGTATTGCGTCCCTCGCGGTGGCCACGATGACCACCGCCGGACTGTGTGTCGCGATCGGCGTGGCGTCCCCGGTCACAGCCGAACCGTGCACGGGGGCAGCGGCCGCGGCACAGCCGCCCGCAGGCACGGCCGCGCTGCCGAGTCCCGGTGCCGGCGGCCCGCCGATCGGCCACAAGCCGGCCGGCGCCAACGACAACGCGCCGCTGCCGCGCCTGGGCAAGCTGACGCGGTCACTGTTGAGCGCGTTGACGCCCGCTCAACAGGTGCAACAGCAGGCCGCCGTCGTACCCGCCGCGCCGACGAAAACCGCTGCACCCGTAGCGCCCCCGGCGCCAGCGGCGGCACCCATGCCGGCACCGGGCACGGCTCTGATCGGCTGGGTGACCGGCCCGGAGAGCTCCAACAAGACCATCGAGAAGTACTCGATCACCGGTACCGACCTCGGAATCATGTGGGACAACGGCAGTTCCGCGAGCCATCAGGTCCTGATGGCCTTCGGCGACACCTACGGATACTGCAGCACCCCCCAAAAGCAGTGGCGTTACAACGTGTTGATGCGCAGCCAGGACACGGCCCTGACCAACTCCGTCGCGGCGTCCAGCGCGCCGTCGTGGCGGCCGGGACTGGCCAAGCAGATCATCAACAGCATCGACTGGGCGCCGGTCGAGAAGGGCATCATCCCGACCGCCGGTGTCTCGGTCGGCGGCAACCAGTACGTCAACTTCATGTCGATCAAGAACTGGGACGCCGACGGTCGCTGGTCGACGAACTTCTCCGGCATCGCCGTCTCACCGGACAACGGCGAGCACTGGGGCGTCTATCCGACGAGTGTCCGGCCCTCGGCGCCGGACAGCGTCGACCGTGTCGCCTACGTCCCCGGCAATGAGAACTTCCAGATGGGCGCGTTCATGAAGCCCGGGCCCGGCGACAACTACCTGTACTCGTTCGGCACGCCGCCGGGTCGTGGCGGTTCGGCCTACGTCGCCCGGGTGTTGCCGGCGTTCGTCCCGGACGTTACGAAGTACGAATACTGGAACACCGACAACAATGCCTGGGTACCGGGCAATCCCGCCGCCGCCTCGGTGATCATCCCCGGCCCGCTGGGTGAGATGTCCGCGCAGTACAACACCTATCTGAAGCAGTACGTCGTGCTCTACTGCAACGGACTCAACGACGTGGTGATGCGCACGGCGCCTGCGCCGCAAGGGCCGTGGGGTCCCGAGGCCATGCTGGTGAACCACTCGGAGTTTCCCGGTGGCATCTACGCACCGTTCCTGCACCCCTGGTCCACCGGAAAAGTGTTGTACTACAACCTTTCCCTGTGGTCGGACTACAACGTGATGCTGATGCGCACGGTGCTACCGTAACCCGTTGCTGTCACGGCAGATAACGGGCCGCGTGCGGCGCGATCCCGTGCGGCCGGCTGGCATTGCGGTAGCCGATCAGCACACCCAGCGCCGTCAACCCGGCCAGGCCCGCCACCCCGGGCACCGCGAGCGCGATCAGATGAGCGGTGGACGCGCTCTGCAGGTCCGGGCGCTCCGGCGCGCTTGCCTCGCTGCTGAGCGCGGTTCGCTGCGGCTCGGGCACCATGCGACTGTCGGCGTCGATCGTCGCGATGCCGACCGCCGCCGAGAGTGCGGCCAGCACGACGGCACCCGTCATGCACCACAGTCGAGCAGCCACGGTCAGCGCTCCCGCCTGTCGGAGAATTAACTTGCTCGTGCAGAAACAGCAATGCACAGGCTCATAAGTCAGGAATTTAACCGCATATCGTCCGAGTATCAACCCGGACACTTGTGGCGAGTTTAACTGCACAGATGAGGCTGAGATCGTCGACGGCGCGTACGCCCGGTAATCCGTACAGCAAAAAGGAGCAAACTTTATTGATTAAGCAGCAGGCACTCAGACCTCGATCCGGGACCCGATGATCACGGTCCGGTCGAGTGGCAGCGCGAAATGCCCCGCCGCATCCGCGGTGATGTGTGAGGTCGCGATGAACAGTCGTTTGCGCCACGGTGCCATGGTGTTCGCTGAACCGGGCGTCAGCTCGAGCTTGGACAGGTAGTACGTCGCGTCGTCGACCGAGATCGGTCCGTCGACCAACGGCAGGCACTCGACCAGCCGTAATGCCGCCGGCACGTCCGGCTGCTCCATATACCCGAACTTGGCACTGACGAAGATGATGCCGTCGTCGGTGTAGCCGAGATCATCGATGGTGATGCGGTCCTCGTCCCGCACACGGGGCGAGGGCTGGACGTCCAGCGACATGATGATGGCGTGGGCATGCAACACGTGGTTGTGCTCGACGTTGGCGCGCATGGCCAGCGGCGCCGTCTCCCCGCCCCGGTTCAGAAACACCGCGGTACCCGGGATGCGGATCGGTGTGGTGCGGTCGGCGGCCAGCTTGTCGACGAACGTCTGCAGCGGACCCTCGGCTGCCGCCCGCGCCGCGGTCACCACATCTCTGCCGCGCTGCCAGGTGGTCATCACCGCGAAGGCGGTGATCGCGATGAGCAGCGGCAGCCAGGCGCCGTGCACCAGCTTGGTGAGGTTGGCCGCGAAGAACATCAGATCCACCACCAGCAGCGCTCCGCCGCCGAGCACCAGGATCGGCATCGGCGTGCGCCAGCGGACCCGGGCCTGGTAGAGGAACAACAAGGTGGTGATGGTGATGGTTCCGGTCACCGCCATCCCGAACGCGTAGGCCAGTGCGGCCGAGCTGCGGAACGCGAACACCAGGGTGATGACGGCCACCATCAGTACCCCGTTGATCCACGGCACGTAGATCTGCCCGATGGACGATTCCGAGGTGTGCGCTATCCGCAGCCGCGGTAGGTACCCGAGTTGGGCGGCCTGCGCGGCGACGGAGAACGCACCGGTGACCACCGCCTGGGACGCGATGACCGTCGCCGCCGTGGCCAGCACCACCATCGGGATCCGTGCCCACTCGGGAGTAAGCAGGAAAAACGGTGCGCTGACGGCGTTTTCGTCGCCCAACAGCAGTGCACCCTGCCCCAGGTAGCTCAGCACACATGCCGGCAGCACCAACCCGAGCCAGGCGGTGACGATGGCCGGACGACCGAAGTGACCCATATCGGCGTAGAGCGCCTCGGCGCCGGTGACGGCCAGCACGACGGCCGCCAGCGCGAAGAAGGCGATGTTCAGATGACCGATCATGAAGTCCAACGCGTAGGTGGGCGAGAGCGCTCTGAGGATCGCGGGATGAGCCACGATGCCCGAGACCCCGCAAGCTCCGATCGCGACGAACCACACGATCATCACCGGCCCGAAGAAGCGGCCGATGGTGGCGGTACCGCGCCGCTGCACCGAGAACAGCGCCACGATGATGATCACGGTGAGCGGGATGACCCACCGATCCAGCTCAGGCTCAACAACTTTCAGGCCCTCGACCGACGACAGCACCGAGATGGCCGGGGTGATCATGCTGTCGCCGAAAAACAGTGCGGCGCCGAACAATCCGAGCGCGGAGAGCACCGCGGCCGACCGTTCGCGGCCCGCCGGACAGCACCGGCGCACCAACGTGATCAGTGCCATCACGCCGCCCTCGCCGTCGTTGTCGGCGCGCATCACCAGGCTGACGTAGGTGAGGGTGACGATGAGCATCACCGCCCAGAAGATCAGGGACACCACGCCGTAGACATGCGCCTCGCTGATCGGCACCGGATGCGGATCATCCGGATTGAACACCGTCTGCAGGGTGTAGATGGGACTGGTACCGATATCGCCGAACACCACGCCGAGCGCGGCGATCACCAGCGGCGGCCGCAAGGACTGCGCTCTAGTCACGGGCCCAGTATCCCGTGACTAGACCGTGAAATGGCGGTGGCGGAGGGATTTGAACCCCCGGTCGGTGTTAGCCGACTCTCGCTTTCAAGGCGAGTGCATTAGGCCGCTCTGCCACGCCACCGCCGATAAGCGTAAGGGGTCTAGACCCTGCCCAGCCTCGCGGGCGGCGCTTCGGACKGCAGGCCTGCGCTGATCCGCCGGCAGTTCTCCCCCACCGCGGCCATCTGCGGGCGCGACAACCGGCCCAGGTAGTGCGTACGCACCCCGTCGCCGTAGGTCTCCATCGCCTCTTTGAGCAGCGCACGCCCGTCATCGGTGATGGTGGCCAGCACGCCACGGCCGTCCTCCGGGCTGGCCACCCGCTGGACCAGGTTGAGCTTCTCCAGGCGGTGGATCTGCCGGGTGACCCTGCTGGGTAGTGACATCAGACCTTCGGCCAAGTCGCCCATCCGGGCCGACCCCGTCATGGAGCGGTCCAGGATGTCGAGAAGACGCACGTCGTTGAGCGTCAGCCGATGCTCGTCCACCAGGGAACGGTTCAGCGTCGCGTACAGCCGGAGCGCGGAGTCCAGAAAGTTTTGCCAGGACCTCTGCTCAGCGATATCCAGTCCGGGCATGGTGCTGGCCGTCCGCCCCGCAATAGTGCCTTCCATCGCGCCATCGTAAGGCTCTACCGACGAGTAACGTGCACTGAATGCGCGCCATTGTTGCAGAGTCAACCGAACGTATGACAATTCAAGTAGTTCCCGACGTCGCAGCTCACACACGTCAAGTTGTGATCCGAGTGGCCGCCGCCGGCGTCAATAGGGCTGACCTTCTGCAGGCCGCCGGCAACTACCCGCCGCCTCCCGGCGCCAGCGACACACTCGGGCTCGAAGTGTCCGGGACCATCACCGAAGTGGGCACCGAAGTCGCCGGCTTGTCGGTAGGGCAACAGGTTTGTGCTTTGCTGGCCGGCGGCGGCTACGCCGAATATGTGGCCGTCCCCGCCGCCCAGGTGATGCCCATCCCGGACGGCGTCGGACTGCACGAGGCCGCCGCACTTCCGGAGGTGGCGTGCACGGTCTGGTCGAACCTGATGATGACGGCGCACCTGGATCCGGGCCGGCTGCTGCTGCTTCACGGCGGCGCCAGCGGCATCGGCACGCATGCCATCCAGGTAGCCCGCGCACTGGGCAGCCACGTCGCCGTCACCGCCGGGTCCGCCGAGAAACTCGCGGTGTGCACCGACCTCGGCGCCGACATCACCATCAACTATCGCGACGAGGATTTCGTAGAACGCGTCCGCGCCGCCGGGGGCGCCGAGGTGATTCTCGACATCATGGGAGCGAAGTATCTGGACCGCAACATCGACGCCCTCGCCGACGGCGGGCGCCTTGTGGTGATCGGCATGCAGGGCGGTATCACGGCCGAACTCAACCTCGCCAAGCTGCTGGGCAAGCGGGCCGGCGTCATCGCGACCGCGCTGCGGTCCCGGCCGGTCGACGGACCCGACGGCAAGGGCGCGATCGTGGAGCAGGTGGTGGCGAACGTGTGGCCGCTGATCGCCGCAGGCCAGGTCAAACCCATCATCGGCGCAGAGCTGCCACTCGAGGAGGCCGCGCGGGCGCATGCGCTGCTGGCCTCCGGCGAGGTCCACGGGAAGGTGCTGCTGCAGGTCAGCTAGCTAGCCGAGGGAGGCGAGCGCCCGCACCAGCTGGTCGACCTCGGCTGTCGTCGTATACGGCGCCAGACCGATGGTGACGGCGCCGCCGACATCGCTCACCCCGATGAGTTCGAGCACGCGCGAGTTCGGGTCGATCGACGCCAGGATGCCGTTGTCGGCGAGCCGCTGCAGCACCCGCTCGGCCGGTACGTCCTGCACCGCGAAGCTGAGCACCGGGATGTGTTCGGCCGGGCTGCCCAGCACCATCACCAGCGGCAGGGACCGCAACGACGTCAACAGGTAAGCGAACAGCCGGTCCATGTAGGCCGCCGCGGACTCCATCGACACACCGAGTCTCTCGCGCCGGGTGCCGTGGGCCGCCTCGTCGAGCGAGGCCAGGTATTCGACGCTGGCCACCACGCCGGCGAGCAGACCGAACTGGTGGATGCCCATCTCGAGACGGGCCGGGCCGGTGGCGTGCGGATCCAGCGACACCGAACTGAACATGTCGATCACCGAGGGATCGCGGAACACCAGCGCACCGATTGGCGGGCCACCCCAGGCGACGGCATTGAGGGCGAGCACGTCGGCGTCGATGTCGTCGATGTCGATCAGCCGGTAAGGCGCCGCGGCCGAATGGTCGACGATGACCAGTCCGTTGTTGGCGTGCACCAGTTTGGTGACCGGCTCCAGATCGGTGAGGGTGCCCAGCGTCGAGGACGCCGACGTGATGGCCACCAGCCGGGTCGGCTTGGTGATCAGGCTCTCCCACTGCCAGCCGGGCAGTTCCCCGGTCTCGACGTCGACCTCGGCCCATTTGACCTTGGCGCCATAACGATTCGCTGCGCGCAGCCAAGGCGAGATGTTCGCCTCGTCGTCCAGGCGGGTCAGCACCACCTCATAGCCCAGCCCCACCCGGGACGAGGCCGCGTCCGAGAGCAGCGTCAGCAACACCGACCGGTCGGCGCCGAGCACCACCCCGTCCGGGCTGGCGCCCACCAGATCCGCGATGGCCTGACGGGCGGCCGCCAGGACCGTCGCGCTGCGCCGGGCGGACGGGTGCGGACCGGACGCCGAGGGCATCGAACCGCGGAACGCCGTCGACACCGTCGTGGACACCGAGTCGGGCAGCAGCATTCCGTCCGGGGCGTCGAAGTGCACCCAACCGTCGCCAAGTGACGGGTGCAATCCGCGCACCCGGGCGACGTCGTATGCCATGCAAGCCACCTTAGAGCGTCTGCAATTCGTGCAGACGGACACAGTTCAGGTAAGTGCCCGGTGGCACCCTGCCTCGTGGGCCGGGGTCCCGGGCCGGATCACTTCGGCAGCCATACTAGTCCAGTGGGCTTGTCGTTCGGGGTGCTGATTGCCCTGCTGTTGCTGGTGTGCCCCGGAGCAATCGTCGCGCGAACGGCAGGGCTGACCTGGCCGACTGCCGTAGCGGTCGGCCCTCCGGTGACGTATGGCGTTGTGGCACTGGTCATCGTGCCGATGGGCGCCCTCGGTGTCCCATGGACGGCGTGGACCGCGTTGGCGGCCCTGGTCCTTGTGATCGGCATCACTTTCGCTTTGCGACGGCCGCTGGGCCGGTTCCGCGACCAGGGCGCCGAGCAGCGGGCCGCGGAACGCGGACCTGCGCTGGTGGTGGCCGCCGGGGTCGTGCTGGGCGCGCTGCTGATCGGGTTCGCCGCGGTCCGCGGCCTACCGAATTGGCAGTCGATTCCCAGCAACTGGGATTCGGTGTGGCACGCCAACACCATCCGCTGGATCCTCGAAACCCACCAGGCCTCGCCGACCCACATGGGCGAGTTGCGCAATGTCGAGACGCACGACGCGCTGTACTACCCGTCGACGTTCCACGCGCTCGGCGCGATCTTCAGCCAGATCAGCGGTGCCGCGGCGACCACCGCGTACACGGTCAGCTCACTGGTCGCCGCCATCTGGCTGTTCCCTGTCAGCGCCGCGACCCTCACCTGGTTGATGCTGCGACGTTCGGCCTCGCAGTGGCGCACCGCGTGGTGCGCGGCCACCGCGGCCGCCCTGTCGGCGTCGTTCACCGCCATCCCGTACGTCGAGTTCGACACCGCCTCGATGCCCAACCTGGCCGCCTACGGCGTGGCCGTGCCCACGGCCGCGCTGACCATCTCGGCCCTGCGGCACCGCGATCGGATCCCGCTGGCGGTGCTCGCCGTGCTGGGGGTGTTCTCCGTGCACATCACCGGTGGCGTGGTGGCGGTGCTGTTCGTCGCGGCGTGGTGGGTGTTCGACGCGCTGCTGCGGCCCGTGCGCGGCAGGCTGTCCGATTTCCTCACCCTGCTTGCCGTGGGCCTGCCGGCGCTGGTGTTGCTGATCCCCCAGTTCGTCGGGGTGCTGCAGCAGGCCGAGATCATCGTGGGGCACGCCTTCGTCACGCACGAGGGTAAGAAGCGCGGACTCATCGACGCCGTCGTGCAGCACACCCGCCACCTCAACGACTTCCCCATCCAGTGGTTCCTGATCGTGATCGCCGCCGTCGGCGCGGGTGTCCTGCTGTACCGCCGGATCTGGTGGCCGCTTGCCATGTGGTGCCTGCTGGTGGTCTCGATCGTGCACTCGTCGGCCCCGTTCGGCGGCATCATCGGCACACTCACCGGACGGTTCAGCGACCTGTTCTACAGCGACCCACGCAGGCTGTCGGCCGTGGTGACGATGCTGCTCGCGGCAGTCGCCGGCATCGGGTTGTGCACCGCGATCACCTGGGCGGTGGCCACCGTGCGCCGCTTCGCCACACGCGGGACGCCGCGGCTTTGGCATGGGGTGAGCGCGGCGGCGCTGGTCGCCGTCGCCCTGGCCAGCGCCTGGCACTACCTGCCCCGGCACAGCCACCTGCTCGGCGAGAAGTACGACCAGGTGATCATCGACGACAAGGATCTTGAGGCCATGGCCTACCTGGCGTCGCTGCCCGGCGCGCGCGACACCATGATCGGCGACGCCAACACCGACGGCACCGCGTGGATGTACGCCGTGGCCGGCCTGCATCCGCTGTGGACGCATTACGACTATCCGCAGCAGCAGGGCCCCGGCTACCACCGGTTCATTTTCTGGGCTTACGCCGACGACGCAGATCACGACCCCCGGGTGGCCGAGGCCGTGCACGCGCTCAACATCCGGTACGTGCTGACCAGCACGCCGGTGGTGCGCGGGTTCGTCATGCCCGACGGACTAGTGTCACTGGACAAGTCGAAGTCGTGGGCCAAGATCTACGACAACGGGGAGTCGCGCATCTACGAGTGGCGCGGCGACGGCCCTTCGGCACAGACACCAACGGCTGAGAACGGGGTACCAGGAAGGCCATGACCATCAATCCCGACGACGACAACATCGAGATCCTGGCGGGCGAACCCGACGCCGCGATCGCCGACGACAAATCGCTGACCGACCTGATCGAGCAGCCGGCCAAGGTCATGCGGATCGGCACCATGATCAAGCAACTGCTCGAAGAGGTGCGGGCCGCTCCGCTGGATGACGCCAGCCGCAGCAAGCTGCTGCAGATCCACAAGAGCAGTATCCGCGAGCTCGAAGACGGCCTCGCGCCGGAACTGCGCGAGGAGCTGGAACGCCTGACGCTTCCGTTCACCGACGACTCGGTGCCCTCGGACGCCGAACTGCGCATCGCCCAGGCACAGCTGGTCGGCTGGCTGGAGGGACTGTTCCACGGCATCCAGACCGCCCTGTTCGCCCAGCAGATGGCCGCCCGGGCGCAGCTCGAGCAGATGCGCCAGCTGCCGCCGGGAATGGGCGGGCAGCAGCGCGGACCCGGACACCCGGGCACCGGCCAGTACCTGTAGACCGCATCGTGAGCAATCCGCACATCGAGACCCGTAACGCCTGGGTCGAGTTCCCGATCTTCGACGCCAAGTCCCGTTCGCTGAAGAAGGCATTCCTCGGGAAGGCCGGCGGCGCGATCGGGCGCAACGAATCCAATGTGGTCGTGATCGAGGCACTCCGGGACATCACGCTGTCGCTGAAGATGGGCGACCGCGTCGGCCTGGTCGGGCACAACGGCGCGGGCAAATCGACTCTGCTGCGGCTGTTGTCGGGTATCTACGAGCCCACGCGCGGCTCGGCGACGGTCACCGGCCGGGTGGCGCCGGTGTTCGACCTCGGCGTCGGTATGGACCCGGAGATCTCGGGTTTCGAGAACATCATCATCCGCGGGCTGTTCCTGGGGCAGACGCGCAAGCAGATGATGGCCAAGGTCGACGAGATCGCCGACTTCACCGAACTGGGCGACTACCTGTCGATGCCGCTGCGCACCTATTCCACCGGTATGCGGGTGCGGTTGGCGATGGGCGTGGTCACCAGCATCGACCCCGAGATCCTGCTGCTCGACGAGGGCATCGGTGCCGTCGACGCCGAGTTCATGCACAAGGCGCGCAAGCGGCTGCAGGATCTGGTGGCCCGCTCCGGAATCCTGGTCTTTGCAAGCCATTCCAACGAATTCCTGGCCCAGCTGTGCGATACGGCGATGTGGGTGGATCACGGCACCATCAAGATGACCGGCGGCATCGAAGAGGTCGTCGGCGCCTACGAAGGGCCCGACGCGGCGCGCCATGTGCGTGAGGTGCTCGAGGAGAACGCCCGGGCTGATACCGGTGGCTGAAGCTGTCATCGCCGTGGTCGTCACGCACCGGCGCGTCGACACCCTGGCCACCTCGCTGGCGGCGGTGTGCGGCCAGGACCGCGCGCCGGACCATCTGATCGTCGTCGACAACGACGCCGACGACCGGGTGCGCACGCTGGTCGACGGCCAGCCGGTGCCCGCGACCTATCTGGGGTCACACCGAAACCTCGGTGGCGCAGGCGGTTTCGCGCTGGGCATGTTGCATGCGCTGACCCTCGGCGCGGACTGGATCTGGCTCGCCGACGACGACGGCCGGCCCGCCGACTCCTCGGTGCTGGGCACGTTGTTGGCCTGCGCCGCAACACATTCCCTGGCCGAGGTGTCCCCCATGGTCTGCGACATGGACCAGCCGGAGCGGTTGGCGTTCCCGTTGCGCCGCGGGCTGGTGTGGCGGCGCTGGGCCGCGGAGTTGCGCGAAGGTGACAGCGACCTGCTACCCGGCATCGCGTCCCTGTTCAACGGGGCGCTGTTCTCCGCCGCGGCGGTGGAAACCGTTGGGGTGCCCGATCTTCGGTTGTTCATCCGGGGCGACGAGGTGGACCTGCACCGGCGCCTGGCGCTGTCCGGGGTGGCCTTCGGCACCTGCCTGGAGGCCACCTACCTGCACCCGTACGGCACCGATGAGTTCAAGCCGATCCTCGGCGGGCGGATGCACACCCAATACCCGGACAACGACGTCAAGCGCTATTACACCTACCGCAACCGCGGCTACGTACAGGCCCAGCGCGGCCAGCGACGGCTGATCCCCCAGGAATGGGTGCGGTTCGGCTGGTACTTCCTGATCACCCGGCGTGACCCCGCGGGCCTGCGGGAGTGGTTGCGGCTGCGGCGGTTGGGCCGGCAGGAAAGATTCGAGAGGTACCAATCGCCATGACTTTCACCGATGCGGCAGCGCAATCCAAGACCTTCAGTCGCGCCTGGGCCGACCTGGTGGTCGGCTTCGGCAAGCGCGAACTGTGGCTGCACCTGGGCTGGCAGGACATCAAGCAGCGCTACCGGCGCAGTGTGCTCGGTCCGTTCTGGATCACCATCGCCACCGGCACCATGGCTGTCGCGCTGGGCGGGTTGTATTCGCAGTTGTTCCACCTGAAGCTGGCCGAACATCTGCCCTATGTGACCCTCGGCCTGATCATCTGGAACATGATCAATGCGGCCATCATCGAGGGCGCCGACGTCTTCGTCGCCAACGAGGGCCTGATCAAACAGCTCCCCACCCCGTTGAGCGTGCACGTCTACCGACTGGTGTGGCGTCAGGTTCTGCTGTTCGCCCACAACATCGTCATCTTCGTGGTCATCGCCATCATCTTCCCGCAGCCGTGGAAGTGGACCGACCTGATGTTCATCCCGGCGCTGGCCCTGCTGGTGGCCAATTGCGTATGGGTGGCACTGTGTTTCGGCATCCTGGCCACCCGCTACCGCGATATCAGCCCGCTGTTGTTCAGCCTGGTGCAGCTGCTGTTCTACATGACGCCCATCATCTGGAACGACCAGACCCTGCGCGACCAGGGCGCCGGCGGCTGGGCCAAGATCATCGAGTTCAACCCGCTGTTGCACTACGTCGACATCGTCCGGGCGCCGCTGCTGGGTGCCGACCAGGAGCTGCGGCACTGGATCGTGGTGCTGACCTTCACCGTGCTGGGCTGGATGATGGCGGCCATCGCCATGCGGCAGTACCGGGCGCGCGTGCCGTACTGGGTGTAGTCGAGGAGTTCACCTTCACGCAATCGGCGATTCGGGTCCGCCGCGTTGAATGGCCTTATCCCACATCTGACTTTTCCAGATTTCCAGGAGCAGCCATGACCGACGTCATCAACGGCGAGACCACCACGTCCGCCGCGCCCACCACACCCGCCCCCGAGAGCTTCGTCGAAGCCGAGATCGTGCCCGTGCTCGACAAGGCCGAGGCCGCCGCGATCGAGGCCGAAGCAGGAGTGAAGCGCCGCGTGCTGGCAGTCCGCGAGGTGCTGGAGCGCCAGCTCGTCGCGGGTCACGGCCTGTCCGGTGAGCTCGTCACCGCCACCACCGATGCCACGGCCGCCCTGGTCGAGGCCCCCGCGAAGGTGATCGCCGCGGTCCGCGACGGCGCCACGCTGCCCATCGCGTTCGGCGAGACGGGTGACGCCGTGCAGGTGGCCGTCAGCGACGCCGGCACTCGGATCCGCAATGCCGTCGGCGAGTACGTCAGCCAGCAGTCGACCCTGCCCAACGCCGTCATCACCGGCGCTGCCGAGGTCGCGGGCTCGCTGGTGCGCGCCCAGGGCTCGCTGACCGCGTCGGCCGTCGACGGTGCCTTCAGCATCGCGACCGTCGCCAGCAAGGGCGGCGACGTGCGCGACGCCGTCGATCAGGAGTGGAGCGAGCTCAACGCCACCGCGGTCGCCGCGCGCGACGCCGTGGGGGCCCGGGTGTCGACGGCCCGCCAGGGCATCCGCGACGCCATCGCCTGACACCACGCCACCCTCGGGTGTGGGTCTGCTTTGCCCACACCGGCTCAGCTCCTCGGTCATCGCCGGGGAGCTGACTGCTCTCCGGCGACGACCGACGTGCGTGTTCAGCGACGCGGCGCCTTCATCCGGGTCGCGACGTTGAACCGGTTCCAGGCGTTGATGGTGACGGCCATCGCGATGACCTGAGCCAGCTCCTTCTCGCTGAAGACCGCGGCGGCCTTCGAGTACACCTCGTCGGAGACGTGGCCGTGGTGCAGTTCGGTGATCGCCTCGGTCAGTTCGAGGGCGGCGCGCTCCCGCTCGGTGAACAGATCGCCGGCCTCCTCCCAGGCCGCGATGAGCGCCAGGCGCTGCTCGGTCTCGCCCTGCTTGCGGGCGTCCGCGACATGCATGTCCAGGCAGAACGCGCAGTGATTGATCTGACTTGCCCGGATCTTGATGAGCTCGCCGATGGTGGGATCGACATCCTTGGCCGACGCTCCGGACAGCTTCATCATGGCGTCGTACAGCTCCGGGGAGACCTTGTAGATCTGGACGCGGTCGATGGCGGTGGGGTGTTCGAGTGTCTGTGTCATACCTGCAACGTTAGCCACCAAAGGACCATCCACATGGTTCAATTCGTGCATGACTTTGTGGGCCAATTTCGGATCGCGGGATCTGCACCTGGACCTGCGCGAGGTCATCACGCCGGGCGCGCGCGGAGCGCGAGAACTGCTGCTGACCGCCCTGCGCGACGCGGTGCGGTCCGGACGACTGGCCGCGGGCACCATGCTGCCGCCGTCGCGCACCTTGGCCGCCGACCTGGGCCTGGCCCGCAACACCGTCGCCGACGCCTACGCCGAACTGGTCGCCGAAGGCTGGCTGGCCTCCCGGCAGGGCGCAGGCACCTGGGTGGTCAATACTGCGGCCGCGCCCCTGCCCGCCCGGCCGCGCGGCACGCCGGGCACCCCGCTGCACAACCTCATGCCGGGCTCCCCCGACGTCGCGGAATTTCCGCGGGCCGCCTGGTTGGCGTCGACGCGCCGCATGCTCGCTACCACCCCCAATGACGCTCTGCGCATGGGCGATCCGCGCGGGCGCATCGAATTACGCACGGCCCTGGCGGAATACCTCGCCCGGGTGCGCGGCGTGCGCACCACCCCGGATGAGATCGTCATCTGCGCGGGCACCCGCCACGGGGTAGAGATTCTGGCGCGCGCCCTCGGCGGTCCGTTCGCCGTCGAGGCGTACGGACTGTTCCTGTTTCGCGATGCCCTTGCTGCACAAGGCATCTCGACCACACCCATCGACATCGACGAGCATGGCGCCGTGATCGAGAGCGTGGCGGACGGCACGCGCGCAGCGCTGCTGACCCCGGCGCACCACTTCCCGCACGGTGTGCCGTTGCACCCGGCACGGCGCACCGCGGCGCTCGAATGGGCACACCGCGCCGGCAGCTATCTGATCGAGGACGACTACGACGGCGAGTTCCGGTACGACCGTCAGCCGGTCGGCGCCGTGCAGGGCCTGGACCCCGATCGCGTGGTGTACCTCGGCTCGGCCAGCAAGAGCCTGTCCCCCGTGATGCGTCTGGGGTGGATGGTGGTGCCCGGCGATCTGCTGGACCCGGTGCTGGCCGCGATGGGTGGCGACCAGTTCTACGTCAGCGGACTGACCGCGCTGACGATGGCGGACTTCATCGCACATGGCAGCTACGACAAGCACATTCGGCGGATGCGGCTGATCTACCGGCGCCGCCGCGACCGCCTGGTGGCTGCGCTGGAGCCGCTGGGCGTGGGCGTGAGCGGCCTGTCGGCGGGCCTGCATCTCCTGCTCACCCTGCCCGAGGGCACCGAAGCCGAGGTGGTGCGTCGCGCCGGGGAGGCCGGTATCGCGCTGTCGGGATTGGCCATGCAACGCCATCCCGACGCCGGGCCGGGCACCCCCGCGCGTGACGGGGTGGTGGTCAGCTTCGGCACGCCGGCGGAGCACGCCTTCACCGCCGCGGTCGACGCGCTGTGTGGCGTGCTGGCCGGGATCAGTCGCTGAGGGAGCGGAGTTCGTCGTACATGTTGGCGCGGGCGGCGTCCTCCCACAGTCGGCGGCCGCGTTCGGTGCGGTACAGCGACGGCGCGGCCAACAGCGCCTCGATGATGCGCACCCGCCCCGCGCGGAAGTCCGCGTCGGCGACGTGACCGTATTCGGCGCGCACGTTCGCGGTGTTGCGCCGGTAGTCCTGCGACGGCAGGCCCAGCACGGCCAGGTCGGCGTCGGAGAGCACCTGCCCGTTGCGGTCCTGCGGCGCCGGATCGTGCTCGACGGTCAACCGCACCAAGCGGGCCACCTCCGCCACGAAGGCCGGTGCCGCGCCCAGCGCGGTGAGATCCGATTCGGCCAGCAGCGCGCTGTTCTCCTCGTCGTCGGCCTGCCCGGCATAGACGGCGTCGTGATACCAGGCGGCCAGCCGCACCGCATCGGGATCATCGGCGTCCTCGGCAAGGTCCTCGACGGCGTCGAGCACCCCGCGCAGATGCGAGAGGTCGTGGTAGCGGCGATGCGGTTCGGCCCAGCGCTCCAGCAGCGCCGCACCCACCGCGTCCACAGCCGGGGACGCGCTATGGCGCGTAAGCAACGCACGCCACTGCGCGAGCAGATCCGTCACGCGCACATTGTCGCAGCCTTCGCCGCCGCGGTTAAGCTTCCCCGCGATGACTGAGTCAGCACCGTTGAGCCTGAAGACCCAGGCGTGGCGATTCCTGGTCACCGGTGGGTTGTCGGCCTGCGTCGACTTCGGGCTGTACCTGCTGTTCCTCAAGCTCGGCCTGCAGGTCAACGTCGCCAAGACGCTCAGCTTCATCGCGGGCACCACCACCGCCTACCTGATCAACCGCCGGTGGACGTTCCAGGCGCCGCCCAGCACGGCCCGCTTCATCGCGGTGATCGCGCTCTATGCGCTGACCTACGCGGTCCAGGTCGGCCTCAACTACCTGCTCTATCTGAAGTTCGCCGGCCAGCCCTGGCAGGTCCCGGTGGCCTTCGTCATCGCGCAGGGCACCGCCACCGTCATCAATTTCGTGGTGCAGCGCGCGGTGATATTCCGACTGAGGTGACCTGGCCCGGTAACCTTGCGCACTGATATGCCTACCGACCTTCCCCTCACGCCCCGATCCCTGACCGGGTTCGGCCGGACGGCGCCGAGCGTGGCACACGTCCTGTCGACCCCCGACGTCGAGGTGATCGCCGAAGCCGTCCGGCAGGTCGCCGACGCCGACTCGGCAAGTCCCTCCTACCTGCGCCGCGGCATCGTGGCGCGCGGGCTCGGCCGCTCCTACGGCGACCAGGCCGGCAACGGCGGCGGCATCGTCGTCGAGATGACCCGGCTCAACCGCATCCACTCACTGTCCGCCGAGACCGCGATCGCCGACGTCGACGCCGGGGTCAGCCTGGATCAGTTGATGAAGGCGGCGCTGCCGTTCGGCCTCTGGGTCCCGGTGCTACCCGGCACCCGGCAGGTGACCATCGGCGGCGCCATCGGCTCGGACATCCACGGCAAGAACCATCACAGCGCGGGCAGCTTCGGCAATCACGTGCTGTCCCTGGATCTGCTGATGGCCGACGGTGAGGTCCACACGCTGACCCCGGACGGCCCGGAGAGCACGTTGTTCTGGGCGACGATCGGCGGGAACGGGCTGACCGGCATCGTGGTGCGCGCGCGCGTCGCGATGACCCGCACCGAGACCGCGTACTTCATCGCGGACGGCATCGCGACCGCCGACCTCGACGAGACCGTCGCGGTGCACCAGGACGGTAGCGAGGACAACTACACCTACTCCAGCGCCTGGTTCGACCTGATCAATCCCCCGCCCAAGCTGGGCCGCGCGGCCGTCAGCCGGGGCAGCCTGGCCAAGCTGGACCAGCTGCCGCCGAAGCTGGCCAAGGATCCCCTGCAGTTCACCGCGCCCAAGCTGCCCGGCGTGCCGAACCTGTTTCCCGTCAGCGTGATGAACAAGCTGTCGCTGGGCCTGGTGGGCGAGGCGTTCTACCGGGTGAGCGGCAACTACCAGAACAAGATCGTCAATCTGACGCAGTTCTACCACATGCTCGACATCACCACGGGATGGCAATACGCCTACGGCCCAGCGGGTTTCGCGCAGCATCAGTTCCTGGTGCCGCCCAATGCGCTGGACGAATTCAAGGACATCATCCGGTGGATCCAGACCCAGGGCCACTACTCGGCACTGAACGTGTTCAAACTGTTCGGGCCGGGCAACCGGGCGCCGCTGAGCTTCCCGATGGCCGGCTGGAACGTCGCCATGGACTTCCCGAACAACGCGGGCGTCAACCAGTTCCTCAACGAACTCGACGACCGCGTCATGGAATTCGGCGGCCGGGTCTACACCGCCAAGGACTCCCGGGTCAGCGCGGAGAAGTTCCACAAGATGTACCCGCGTATCGGCGAATGGATTGCCGTGCGGCGCAAGGCCGATCCGAACGGGGTCTTCGCCTCCGACATGGCCCGGCGACTTGAACTGCTCTAGCTCGAATGCTTTAGAAAGGCACCCCGCGTAAACATGATCGACGCCACCGGCAACCCGCAGACCATTCTTCTGCTGGGCGGAACCTCCGAGATCGCGCTGGCCATCGCCGAGCGTTACCTGCGCAATGCGAAGGCCCGGATCATCCTGGCCGACCTGCCCAACGCTCCGAAACGCGCCGAAGCCATCGCCCACCTGGAGGCGGCGGGCGCGAAGTCGGTGGAATACCTCGACTTCGACGCGCTGGACACCAAGTCTCATCCGGCAGTGATCGAATCGGCTTGGGCGGGAGGCGATGTCGACGTCGCCGTGGTTGCGTTCGGCGTACTCGGCGACGCCGAGGAGCTGTGGCAGAACCAGGCCAAGGCCGTCGCGACCGCCCAGATCAACTACGTCGCGGCGGTGTCGGTGGGTGTGCTGATCGGTGAGAAGCTGCGCGCCCAGGGCTTCGGGCAGATCATCGCGATGTCGTCGGTGGCCGGCGAACGGGTACGCCGCTCCAACTTCGTGTACGGCTCCACCAAGGCCGGGTTGGACGGGTTCTACCTGGGCCTGGGAGAAGCGTTGCGCGAGTTCGGCGTTCACGTGCTGGTGATCCGCCCCGGGCAGGTACGCACCACCACCACCCTGGAGCACTGGAAGGCCACCGGCGCCAAAGAAGCTCCGTTCACGGTCGACAAGGAATACGTCGCCGACCTCGCGGTGACCTCGGCCGCCAAGGGCAAGGACCTGGTGTGGGCGCCCGGACAGGTACGCGTGCTCATGTCGGTGTTGCGCCACATCCCGCGCCCGATCTTCCGCAAGCTGCCGTTCTGATGGTGCGGAGAGCGAAGCGATCCGGTAAGTGAACACTCGGCTGCTGGCGGTCCCCGCCCGGGTCGCGGGCCAGATGGTGGTCGCGGTCGTACTGGCGGCGACCGTCACGGGCGTCGCGCTGATCGCGATCGAGCGCGTGGAATGGCCCGCGTACAACTCGTCGAACCAGCTGCACGCCTTGACCACCGTCGGCCAGGTGGTCAGCCTGGCCGGGATCTTCGGCGCCGGCCTGCTGTGGCGCCGCGGCCGCCGGGTGCTGGCCCGGATCTCGGCGGTGTTCATGATCTCGGCGCTGTCGGTCGTGACGCTGGCGATGCCGCTGGGCGCGACCAAGCTCTACCTGTTCGGCATCTCGGTGGATCAGCAGTTCCGCACCGAATACCTGACCCGGCTGGCCGACAGCCCCGCCCTGCACGACATGACCTATCAGGGTCTGCCGCCGTTCTACCCGCCCGGCTGGTTCTGGATCGGCGGCCGCCTGGCCGCCCTGACCGGCACGCCGGCCTGGGAGATGTACAAGCCGTGGTCGATCCTGTCGATCACCGCCGCGATCGCGGTCGCCTTCGTGCTGTGGAAGGCGATGATCCGGTTCGWGGCGGCGCTGGTGGTCACCACCGCCACCGCCGTCGTCACCCTCGCGTACACCTCGACCGAGCCCTACGCCGCCGTCATCACGGTGTTGTTGCCGCCGGTGTTCGTGCTGGCGTGGTCGGGGCTCGGAGGGCAGGAGCGAAGCGACCCGGGGAATGGGCTCGGAGGGCAGGAGCGAAGCGACCCGGGGAATGGGCTCGGCGGGCGACCTAGAGGTGGCGGCTGGGGCGCCGTGCTCGGCGTCGGGATCTTCCTCGGGGTGGCGGCACTGA
The DNA here is from genome assembly GCF_056403275.1 of Mycobacterium sp. P2_H7. NCBI lineage: Bacteria > Bacillati > Actinomycetota > Actinomycetes > Mycobacteriales > Mycobacteriaceae > Mycobacterium > Mycobacterium sp. P2_H7. Next base: position 264,080 of record NZ_JBFUFU010000006.1, read on the forward strand.
GTTACGCCCTGCTGCTGGGCTACGCCGCGTTCGCGATCACCCTGATGGCCCTGCTGCTGGCGATCAGCCGGCGCAGCCTCGAACCGCTGCTGCGACTCGTCACCATCGGCGTCATCTCCGGCGCCATCGCGCTGATCGGCTGGGCGCCATGGCTGCTGGCAGCAGCGAAGGGCACCCCCGCCGACACCGGCACCGCCAACCACTACCTGCCCAACGACGCTGCGGTCCTGACGTTCCCGATGTTCCAGGCCACCCTGCTGGGAGCGCTCTGCCTGCTCGGCACCGTGTGGCTGGTTCTGCACGCGCGTAGTTCGACGCGCGCGGGCGCACTGGCCGTCGGCGTGCTGGCGGTCTACGCGTGGTCGCTGCTGTCCATGCTGACCACCCTGGTCGGCACCACCCTGTTGTCCTTCCGGCTGCAATCCACGCTGACCGTGCTGCTGTCGGCGGCCGGTGCATTCGGGTTCATCGCCGTGACCCAGGCGGTCGCCGCGCGATTCCAGCACCCCGGCCGGCATGTGGTCGCGGTCGCCGCCACCATCGGTGCCATCGGCGCCATTACCTTCACCCAGGACGTCCCCGACGTACTGCGCTCGGACATCAACGTCGCCTACACCGACACCGACGGCTACGGCCTGCGCGCCGACCGCCGCCCACCCGGGTCCGAGCAGTACTACCGGCAGATCGACGCGCGCATCCAGCAGGTGACCGGGCGCCCCCGGTCCGACACCGTGGTGATGACGGCCGACTACAGCTTCCTGTCGTACTACCCGTACTACGGGTTCCAGGGCCTCACCTCGCACTACGCGAACCCGCTGGCGCAGTTCAAGGAACGCTCGGCGGCCATCGAGAGCTGGGCCCTGCTGACCAAGCCGGACCAGCTGATCGGCGCGCTCGACGCCCTGCCCTGGGCGCCGCCGTCGGTGTTCCTGATGCGCCGCGGTGGCCCGGACAGTTACACGCTGCGCCTGGCCGCCGACGTCTACCCCAACCAACCGAACGTCAAGCGCTACCAGGTTGAGCTGAACTCGGCCCTGTTCGACGATCCGCGCTGGGACGTCTCCACCGCCGGACCCTTCACGCTGGCGATTCGTCGATGAACCGGCCGTTAGCATCTTCATCCGTGACCAACCACCGAACTGCGCGGCTGGTGGCCATCGTCGCGGGCCTGCTGGGCACCGTGCTCGCGGTGGCGACGCCGTTCCTGCCCGTCACCCAGACGACCGCGCAGCTCAACTGGCCGCAGAACGACACGCTCACCAGCGTCGACGCGCCGCTGATCGGCTACGTCGCGACGGACCTGAATATCTCCATCCCGTGCAGCGCCGCGGCCGGGCTGGCGGGCAGCCGCAACATCCTGTTGTCCACCGTGCCCAAGCAGGCGCCCAAGGCCGTCGACCGTGGGCTGCTGATCGAGCGAGTCGGTAACGACCTGCTGGTCATCGTGCGCAACACCCCGGTCGTCAGCGCGCCACTGAGCCAGGTGCTCAGCCCCGCCTGCGAGCAGATCACCTTCACGGCGCACGCCGACAAGGTCACCGGCGAGTTCGTCGGGCTACGGAAGGCACCCGACCAGGAAGACTCGGCCAAGCCCGGGGCGCCGCTGCGCGGAGAGCGCAGCGGCTACGACTTCCGGCCGCAGATCGTCGGTGTCTATACCGACCTGTCCGGCCCGGCGCCCCCGGGACTGACGTTCTCGGCAACGATCGACTCCCGCTTCAGCAGCTCCCCGACGTGGATCAAGATGCTGGCGATGATCCTCGCGGTCGCCACGACGGGGATCTCGCTGATCGCCCTGCACAGCCTCGACGTCGCCGACGGCGTGCGGCGGCGGCGGTTCCTGCCCCCGCGCTGGTGGTCGATGAAACCGCTGGACGGTCTGGTCGCCGTGATCCTGGTGTGGTGGCACTTCGTCGGCGCCAACACCTCCGACGACGGCTACATCCTGACCATGGCCCGGGTCTCCGAGCACGCCGGCTACATGGCCAACTACTACCGGTGGTTCGGCACCCCGGAGGCGCCGTTCGGCTGGTACTACGACCTGCTGGCGCTGTGGACGCACGTGTCCACAGCCAGCGTGTGGGTGCGGCTGCCCACTCTGCTGATGGCGCTGGCCTGCTGGTGGGTGATCAGCCGTGAGGTGATCCCCCGCCTCGGCCACGCCGTCAAACACAGCCAGGCCGCGGCGTGGACCGCCGCGGCGATGTTCCTGGCCTTCTGGCTGCCGCTGAACAACGGGCTGCGACCGGAGCCGATCATTGCGCTGGGCATCCTGCTGACGTGGTGCTCGGTGGAACGCGGGGTGGCCACCAGCCGGCTGCTGCCGGTGGCCATCGCGGTCGTCATCGGCGCGCTGACGTTGTTCTCCGGACCCACCGGCATCGCCGCGGTCGGCGCGCTGCTGGTCGCGGTCGGGCCGCTGCGCACCATTGTCGCGGCCCACACCTCACGGTTCGGCCATCTCGCGCTGCTGGCGCCCATCGCCGCCGCGGCGACCGTCACGATCGTGTTGATCTTCCGCGATCAGACGCTGGTCGGGGAGATCGAGGCTAGCTCGTTCAAGTCACTGGTCGGCCCCAGCCTGAGCTGGTTCGACGAGCACATCCGCTACGAGCGGCTGTTCACCACCAGCCCGGACGGCTCGGTGGCTCGGCGCTTCGCGGTCCTCACTCTGCTTCTCGCACTGGCCATTTCGGTGGCGATGACCCTGCGCAAGGGCCGGATTCCCGGCACCGCCGCCGGGCCCGCGCGGCGCATCATCGGCATCACCATCATCTCGTTCCTGGCAATGATGTTCACCCCCACCAAGTGGACGCACCACTTCGGGGTGTTCGCCGGGCTGGCGGGCTCCCTGGGCGCGCTGGCGGCGGTGGCGGTGACCGCGGCGGCCATGCGCTCCAAACGCAACCGCACGATCTTCACCGCGGCCGTGCTGTTCATGATGGCGTTGTCCTTCGCCACCGTGAACGGCTGGTGGTACGTCTCCAATTTCGGCGTCCCGTGGTCAAATCAGTTCCCGGAGTGGCACTTCGGCTTCACGACGATGCTGCTCGGGCTCGCCGTGCTGGCCTTGCTGGTGGCGACCTGGCTGCACTTCTCGGGTCGGGACCGACCCCGGCCGTGGGCCCGGTTCACCCAGGCGCCGCTGGCGGTGGTGGCCTGGGTGGTGGTGATCTTCGAGGTGATGTCGCTGACGCTGGGCGTCACCGAGCAGTATCCGGCGTGGTCGGTGGGGCGCTCCAACCTGGACGCGGTCACCGGAAACACCTGCGGCCTGGCCGCCGACGTGATGGTCGAGCAGGACCCGAACCTCGGCCTCCTGCTGCCGGTCGACAAACCGGTCGCCGACGCCCTGGGCGGGGTGACGGCCCAGAACTTCAGTCCCAGCGGCATTCCCGCGGACGTCTCGGCCGACCCGGTGATGGAACAACCCGGCGGCACGAACTTCGCCGACACCGACACCGGCCCTGTCACCGGAAGCGAACCCGGCACCGAGGGCGGCACCACCGCCGCCGCCGGGGTGAACGGCTCCAGGGCGCGACTGCCGTACGGGCTGGACCCGGCCCGCACCCCGGTGATGGGCAGTTGGCGCGCCGGCGCCCAGCAGCCGGCCGCACTTCGCTCGTCCTGGTACCGACTCCCGCCGCGCGGTGAGCGCGGACCGCTGTTGGCGGTCGCCGCCGCGGGCCGGTTCGATCCGGGCGAGGTCGTCGTGCAATGGGCCACCGACGAGCAGGCCGCCAAGGGCGTCTCCGGCGGCAGCCTCGGCTTCGCCGATGTCGGCGCGGCGCCCGCGTGGCGCAATCTGCGCGCGCCCATGTCGGCGATCCCGGACGACGCCACCCAGGTGCGACTCGTTGCCACAGATGACGATCTCGCACCACAACACTGGATCGCGGTCACTCCGCCGCGCATTCCGATGTTGCGGAGTTTGCAAGACGTCGTCGGTTCGTCGGATCCGGTCCTGCTGGACTGGCTGGTCGGTCTGGCGTTCCCCTGCCAGCGTCCGTTCGGGCATCAGTACGGTGTGACCGAGGTACCCAAGTGGCGCATCCTGCCGGATCGATTCGGTGCTGAGGCAAACTCGCCCGTGATGGATTATCTCGGCGGTGGACCGCTGGGCATCACCGAGTTGCTGCTGCGTGCCACCCCTGTGCCGACCTACCTGAAGGGCGACTGGTTCCGCGACTGGGGCTCTCTGCAGCAACTGACGCCGTTCTATCCCAACGCCGTCGCGGCGCGCATCGATCTGGGCACCGCGACCCGCAGCGGACTGTGGAGCCCGGGACCCCTGCGACCGTCCTGAGGTCCTTGCAGACGCCAAATTTCTTGGCAGAGTTCTGATCCCGTTCTAAGCGGGTATTAAGGAATCAGCCACGCTCCGGCATGCCCGCTATCGTGGAGTGGGGAATGTGATTCTGGGGAATCCAAAAGTTTGCTGACAATGATGTCATGCACCGCGCGCTAAATCTGACGAGACGGGAATCAGGGTTCATGGACGTCGTGCTTGGGGTAGCGCTGACGGTCGACAGCGTTCGATTGGTAATGGTCGAAGGATCCGGCGGGGACGGAGACCTGATCGATCAGGACACGTTTGACATCGATAGGGGTGGCGGCGTCGAAAGTGCCACTGTCACAGAACATGTCGTGAATGCGGTGCTGGGCACCTACGGCGTGGCCGCCGCGAACGGGCACAACGTCGAGCGGATCGCCGTCACCTGGACCGACGACGCTGCCGAGGACGCCGATTTGCTGATCGAGGCGCTCGGCGAGGTCGGCGTGTCGAATGTCGTTGCCGTGACAGGCTGCGACGCCGCCGAGACCTTCGTCGAGCAGATGGCCGCGGAGGCCGACGAGACCTGCGCCGCCGCCTGCCTGATCGAAGGCACCCAGGCTCCCGTGGCGTACATCGCCGTCATGCACGCCGGCGCGGGCGGGGTCCGCCGCATGCGCAGCCGCGTCGTGGATGCCGCCGATCACCGGCAGCTCGCACTGTCGGTGCGCGGCGCCTGCGCCGACTGCACTGCCGAGGCCGACCGGGTCGCCGTGTTCGCCGCCGGTTCGGCCGGCGTCCTGACGGGAATGCTTGCCGGAGAACTCAATTCGACGTTGGCCACCCAGGTGGTCATCCCCCAGAACGCGGCGCTGGCCTTCGCAAGGGGCGCCGCCCAGACCAACGCGGGCGCACACCGGCGGCTGCACGTCGTCGGCACCCGTTCCGCGATCGCGTCCGGGGGCGGCGTGGCGCCCCCCGCGGTGTTCGTGCCGCGCACCGCCAAATTGATGGCCATCCCCGGTGTCAGCGCCCCTGTCACCTCCGTCGCGCCTCCGGCAGTTGTCATGTCGGACAACGGTCGTCAGTTGCGGACGCTGACCGCAGTGGTCGGCGGCGGCGTGCTGGCCTTCGTCGCGGCGCTGTCGATGTATGTCGGCAGCCAGCTGCGGGACACCGGCGAGCAGACCACCGAGGCCAAGTCACGCCCGGCCWCCGTGGTCCCGGCAGGCGCCGCCGAGGCGGTGGCGCCTCAGGCCGCCCCCGCGCCCGAGGCCGCCGCTGCCCTGCCCCCCGCGGCACCGCCCGC